>DRHQ01000035.1 GCA_011049545.1 Candidatus Aminicenantota bacterium
AATACATCCCACCAGCTGATCATCCATGGAGAAGACATAATCCTTCGCTTCATCACAACTCTTTTCGAGAGAGGATTTAGACCATGACAAAACCGGAAATATTTGCTTTGCCCGGAACAGGAAGTATTCGCTTTGCCTTGACACTTGATTTGAAATATTTGACCTCATTTTAATCGTGTGGTATAAGCCATTTAAGGAATTAATTTGGGAATATTAATCAAATAATTGAGAGAGGCTTAAGAACTAAAAAGGGAACTGTTACGTGTTAAGAAGACCAAGCCATGCAAAAAAAAGATTGTTTTCTTTTTGTTTTCCATAATGCTCAGCACTGGCTTGATGCAGAGTGAAACATACAGGCGCCAAAAGAATAGAAATGGTTGATTTGAAGGAGAATAAGTATGAAAAAAATTAAAAAATTCATCGGTAACCATTATGAAGGGCTTATAATCACCCTGGTTTTTATAGGAGTATTAGCCATTGCTTTCCTTATCCACTATAAATTTGAATTTCTTAACTTCTTTATCCTTCCCATCATTCTTTCAGGATATCTTCTCGGAAAGAGGAAAGCCATTTTAACTGCATTCTTTTGTATTGCATTGGTCTTCCTTTATTTGGTTTTTTATAAACTCTATCTCGGCTTGGAAGTGGTATTTTCAGCTGATGAGATTATTAGGATGGCTACCTGGGGTGGCTTTCTGATCTTGACCGCGGCGATCATCGGGACATTTGCCGAACAAAGAGAAAGGCGGCTCGAAAAAATGAGAAGATCTTATTTTGGAGCGCTCAAGATTATGCTCAAGTATCTTGAAGTTGCTGATGAGGAAAAACCTCGTTCCTTGAGAGTGTCCCTTCTTGCTGGAGAAATTGCCAAAACTGCAGAACTCAGCAAGGCTGAAGTGGAAAACATTAAATCAGCTGCTCTCCTTTATGAGGCAGGAGATTTGCAATCCAGCCTTCCCTTCTACGAGGAAATAGTCAATTTTATATCAGGTGATATGAAAATTCCTGAGGAGCAGGCTACGGATAAAGAAAGGGTGGAGTTGAGTATAATGGCTTCTTTACTGAAAACAATCGAGCCTCTTCTTGCAGGATATTTTCACCATTATGTAGAAGAAGCGGATAAACTGGATAAGGACTTAAATGAAATTCCTTTTGGCAGTAGCATCATTGCCCTTGCTAATCTCTACGATAGAGTCGCGAATAAAGTGCCAACCTCCATGGGAGAGGTAACGATTGAAACCCTGGAGGATATTGAAAAGCTTTCAGGGCGGAGTTTTTCTACTTCCTTTGTAAGGGCTCTTAAAGAAACGACAAGTGGTCCTGGATTATCTCCTTCGGAACCTTAAATTAATTCAATTCTTCTTTTCAAAACCTATACTGAAAACCCGCCCAGAATTTTGTCGTATCACTGGCAAACTCGTCGGCAGAATATCCGGCATATTTCAGGATAAGGCTGCTGTTTTTGCCCAGAGTGTAAAGGAGCTGGAAGTCAATTTCATTTCCATAGGAGATACTAGCGTGATCGGAATCAAACTTGTGGTAGACCACCCTCAGGACTATTGGCCTCCCTCTTGCCCTAAGCTTGTAGTCAAGCTGGAAATAGAGATCGATCAGCCCTTCGCTGGGCGTGGATAAAAATTTATCAGCCCAGCCGTTAAACGCATGCAGGGTTGCAAGGGGAGTGGCAAATCCGATGATGCCGTCACTTCCCAGAACTTCATATCCACCTTTCACGGTGAGGTTATTCCAGACTAATCCCAGCTCAACCAAATAATAAGATGCACCGATCAGGTCCACGCCGTCCTTATACTCGTCCTGAACAGCATGTTCCAGTGTGTACACCGCCTTGGTCGACCCAGAAAAACCGTGTGAGCCTGCAAATCGAAGGCCAAGGGTGCGGTGCGAACTGGCAGGATTGTCCTTGTTGTCCAGGAAATATCCATAAGCGCTCAGACCTCCTAAGAGAAAGTCATACCGGAAATTGAGAATACCCGTATTCATGTTGATGTCGCTTAGGGTGCTGTGGTGTTCGCCAAAGACTCGGTTGACATTCGTGATGTAGGCCAGAGTGACAGTCAGATTAGAAACAGATGTATTGATGATCTGGAAAGCATCGTATGTCTGCTCGTTCTGCCTCCACCCTACATTGCCGATAAACCGGTCGTTATCTATCTTTATCCGCTGCCGTCCGAGTTTGAAGACTGTGTTGGGAACACCGGTGTAGGCTAAAAAGACCTGGTTAAGCTCAGTATCAGCAGCATCTGCAACTATGGGGTATTCTACTTTACTGTTATCCGTGCTGTCATAGTTCTCCCCACCGATAGCCTGGATGGTTTCCATATCCACATGGAGATTGAAACCGTAGAATTTTCCCGTGGTGTATCCCAAGCGAAGGCGGAAGGTGGATGCTGCTGCATTCTTTTCTTTTCCGTCCTGCGATACCGATTCAAATCGATATCTGAGATCAAGGGACGTTTTGCCTTTAGTCAGGGCGTCGCCGATATCATCTGCCATAACAACCTTCGCTATAAACAGCAATAAAATCACAATAACACTTCCAAGTCTTTTACAAATCATTGAATTCTCCGTCTATTGATGCAGCTAAATCGGTGAAGGAGATCACTTCTTAACAGCTTCTGTCCTGACTTTACGAATTTTTCTGGATCGACCAATGTCTTGAGCATTCTTCCTTTCTTCCTAGGGTTTCGCTTTTTTTAACCTCCCTACTATTTCATCAGCAACGGTATAGGGGTCGATTTCTCTCTTGAAAATTCTCTCGACAAGGCTTTCAAATTCTGATTCAGGAATATTTTGACTGACAGCCTGATAAATTTTTTCACTGATGATGTCTCTTAACATCCAGGATATCAATCTTTTCTTCCTGGAATTTATGAATTCCTGGCTTTTGCTCCCGACCAATTTATCAATCTCATTAATTAGAGGCTCCACTCCTTCTCCTTCAGTGGCCACAGTTTTGACGATGGGCGGCATGGTATCTCCCTCAAATCCTAAATCAAGCATGGCCTTAATCTGCCTTTCTGTCTTCCCAGCGTCTGGAGAATCTGCCTTGTTGAGAACAAAAATATCAGCAATCTCCATAATCCCTGCTTTAAAGGCCTGAATTTCATCTCCTGCCCCAGGGATTACAATGACAAGAACAATATCCGCAAGTTTAACGACCTCAACTTCATCCTGGCCTACTCCGACCGTTTCCACCAGAATAAAATCCTTTCCCGCTGCTTCAAGGATGGTAATAACCTCTCCTGTTGCCTTCGCTAATCCTCCTAGATGACCCCTCGCTGCCATACTCCGAATGAATACTTCAGGGTCTGTGCTATGTCTCATCATCCGTATTCTATCCCCTAGAATAGCTCCTCCGGTGAAAGGACTGGAAGGATCTACGGCAATAATGCCAATTTTTTTTCCGTTTTTTCGAAGATGCACTGCCATTTGGTCAACCAAGGTGCTCTTGCCTGAACCAGGAGGGCCTGTAATTCCAATAACAAGCGATTTTCCTGTGCCGGGGAATATTTTTTTCATCATTTCCTGAGCAGCCCTTTTGTTGTTTTCTACTAGAGATATAGCTCGGGCAATAGCTCTATGGTCTCCTTTAATTAACTCTTGGGCTAAATCCATCATTTCCGTCTTTCCTGTTTATTACTTGTATTCGGTCTCTCTTAAAGGTTTAATTCCCCTCTTGGGCTTAATCTAATTTATTAGGCAGGACATAGATGCAAGTTTGCGCAACCAATATAAGCGCAACATATATTTTTACATTGTCATTGCGAGTGACCGAAGGGAGCGTGGCAATCTCTTACAATAAGGTTGAGATTGCCGCGTCGCTACGCTCCTCGCAATGGGCATAATACTCACAAAGTGGAGCTATGTATCTTTATTTTTAAAGTAACAATACCAATCTAGATAGCTTATTTTA
>DRHQ01000036.1 GCA_011049545.1 Candidatus Aminicenantota bacterium
AGAAGAGCGTTTCTCACTTCCTCGGGAAGAGGGTAAAACTCCACACCCGCATACATTCCTTCTGTGTTTTCTCTGAAAATTACCAGATCAACGTCATCGCGATAATTGAGAGGATTGCCCGGATAGGCTTTACAGGGTCTTAAACATGTGTAGAGGTCGAACTCCTGCCGGAGGTGGACGATAGGGCTGAAATAAGAATATCCCTTTTCCCTCAAGGATGGATCAAGTTCCCGGGCAGCATCATCTTTAGGCTTTGAGGTGATGGCGCCAAAAAGACAGACATCGGTCCCCTTTAGTAATTCGATTGTCCGGTCAGGGATAGGATTCCCTTCTTTGCACCAGAATTCCCAGCCTATATCACCTTCGATATATTCAGCATCGAGACCTATTTTCTCCAGCACTATCATAGCTGCTTCCATGACATCATTCCCTACTCCATCACCAGGGAGTAAGGCAATCTTATACTTGGGCATCAGTACCTCCTCTCTTTATTTTTTTCCAATTTCTTTTTCGTATAGGAAATAAGCCCTCCTGCCTCCAGGATTCCTCTGACTGATTCAGGAAAGGGTGGAAATGAAAAATCACCCCTGGCTGTTTTTATGCTCCCCCTCTTAAAATCTATTTCAATCTCCCCGCCATCCTCGATACTGTCAACAGCTTCCTCCGATTGAAGCACAGGCAAACCCTGGTTAATGGCATTCCGGAAAAAAATCCGGGCAAAAGATTTAGCTACCACAGCCTGGACTCCCGCATACTTCAAACATGTTGCTGCCTGTTCTCTTGAACTTCCGCAGCCGAAATTCCTGCCGGCAACAATGACATCCCCAGGCTTTACCTTTTGAGCAAAACCCGGATCTAAATCTTCGAGCGCATGGCGAGCCATTTCCTCGGGTTCCAAAATAGAATAGGTATGTTTTCCAGGGAAGATAACATCTGTGTTGACGTTATCTCCGTACTTCCAAACTCTTCCCTTTTTCATAGAAACTTCCTCGGGTCAGTGATTTTCCCTTCAAGAGACGATGCAGCGACTGTAGCCGGAGAAGCCAGATAAATCTGGGCGTCCCTGCTTCCCATCCTGCCCAGGAAATTGCGGTTGGCCGTGCTCAGAGCAACCTCTCCCGGAGCAAGAATTCCCTGATGAGCTCCCAAACAGGGGCCGCAGCCCGCGTTTAATATCACACAACCCGCCTCTACCAGAATCTCCAGGATTCCTTTTTTCAGAGCAAGCAAATACTCCTGCCTCGAGGCTGGAATGATAAGCACTCTCACTTTGGGGTGAACCTTCTTTCCTTTTAAAATCCCGGCTGCAATCTCTAAATCCTCAAATCTCCCGTTGGTACACGTTCCAATGACAGCTTGATGAAACTCCTTTCCTTCAGCCTTGGAGACGGGTTTGACATTATCGACAGTATGAGGACAGGCTACCTGAGGTTCCCAAGAGGAAATATTATAGTCAAGGACTGCTTCATACCTGGCATCCGGATCCGAGCTTATGGCTTTAAATTTATCTTTCGCTCTCCCCTTGAGCCAGAGAAGGGTCTTCTCATCAGGCTCAAAATAACCATTCTTGGCTCCCATCTCTGCTGCCATGTTGGCCAGAACCAGGCGGGAAGCCAGGCTAAATTTTTTTACCGTTTCCCCCGTAAATTCCACTGCCTTGTAATTTGCTCTGTCTGCTCCTTCCTCTCCTATGATTTTTAAAATAACATCCTTGGCATAAACTCCGGAAGGAAGCTCGCCTTTTATATCGATTTTTATTGTCTCCGGAACCCGGAGCCAAATCTCATCCGTAGCCCAGAGAGTAGCCACTTCAGAACGGCCAATGCCTGCAGCAAAAGCCCCAAAAGCTCCGTAGCTTGTTGTGTGGGAATCAGCACCCAGGATCAGTTTTCCTGGAAGGGCAAATCCATTCTCGGAAAAAACCTGGTGACAGATCCCGCTGGGGATATCAAAGAAATTTTGAATCTTCTGAGCGGAGACGAATTCCCTGATAGTCTTGTGGTTCAGAGCATGCTTTTCTGAGGCAGCAGGGACAACATGGTCCAGAATAATGACAAGTTTTTGAGGAGACTTAACATCTTTGACTCCAAGCTTTCGAAACTCCTTGATGATAGCTGCAGAATTATCGTGAGAGAGAATGTAATCCGGAGAAACCGTAACAACCTCTCCAGCTTGGACGTCTTTCTGCGCTTTTAAGCCAAGAATTTTTTCAGAGAATGTTTTTCCCAAAATTTCCTCTTTTAGCTTTTCTTAAATATCTAATGCCTCAAAATTAACAAAGTCAGCATGATTGACGATTACCGCTTCCACGGTGTTCCTTGCTCCATCACCTTCCTTGGAATGAGAAGCAATAATGTGAACCACTTCCTTGGGAAACCCGTGCTGGGAAGCAAAAGCAGCTCCGGAAAGGGGATGGCGGAGGAGCTTCCCTTCTTCGCTTTTGACAAACTTTCCCTTTACTTTTTTATACTCAAATAATTTTCCAACATCATGGAGCAGAGCACCTGCCAGGAGATAATCCCGGTTTACCCGAATTTTTTCATGATATTCTTTACTGAACACTTCAGCAATTTCCACGGCACAGCGTGTGACTGCCCTGGTGTGTTCGATGATGTTAACCGAAGTTCTTTCAATCAACAAGGTAAAGGGCATTTGACGCAGATCATCAAACGTCCATCCGCTCTTTTTTATCGCCTCGATCCAGACATTGATCGTTTTTTCCTTGAATTTGGCGTCTTCAATAAGCTTAAATTCAGGCATTATGCGCAAAAGTTCTTCTCTCATTCTATCTCCCTCTCCCCGGGCCCGTCATACTCATAGTCCTGGGGATGGATCTTTCTCATAGGCCTCATCCGCGTTTTCTCTTCATGAATGTGAGCCACGAGCCCCGGCACCCGAGCAATAATGAAAAAGGCATTCCCTATCTCGGGAGAAATTTCAAGCTCACAGAGCAAGGCAGCTATCGCCCCATCAACATTGATAGGAAGCGTCTTGCCCAGAAGATTCTCTAAACTCTTCTCTACAGCCCTGGCTATTCTGACATATTTTCCTAAAAATCCAAGTTCCTCAGCCAAGGAGAAAAGCTTCTCTGTCCTGGGGTCTTTAGTATGGATGCGATGACCAAAACCAGAAGCACGCTTCCCTTTCTCCTTCATTTCCTTGAGAACCTCAAGAACAACCTCTTCCTCCGAAGCCTCCTTCTCTTCCGTACGTCTGGCAATCTCCAAAAAGAGCTTCATCCCCTCCTCGATAGCCCCTCCATGATACCTGGAGATAGCCTGAACACCGGCAGCAATAGCTGAATTCAACTCAGCTCCTGTGGATGCTACTGTCCTTGCCGCAAGAACTGAGGGAGGACTGGCTCCGTGATCCACTGAAGAGACAAAAATCGCATCGATGAGCTTTCCCACATCAGGCGTAGGGAGTTCCCCCTTTAAAACCAAATAAATAGCCTGAGTAAAAGAAATTTTACCCATGAGTTTATCCAGCGGATATCCTCTCAAGCATATTTTATTTGGTTTAACATCAGTAATGGCTGTCTTCCAATGAAGCTCTCCCATTTTCATCCTCCCTTTTCATTTTTCAGTTTTTTGGCGATTTTTGGAATATCAGAGACAGAGTCGGCAACATGAACTCCGACTTCTTTTAATCTTTTAACCTTGCTTTCATAAGAACCTCTCGACCCCTCGACAATGGCACCGGCATGAGAAAATCTTGTCCCGGACTTGGCGGCTTTTCCCCCTATAAAGGCAATGAGTGGTTTGGTAAACTTTCCCGTCTCTATCAGGTCTGCCACTCTTTCTTCCTGGGTGGTTCCGATTTCCCCGAACATAACGACCATGCGCGTCTCGCCATCCTTCTCAAAAAGCTCCATAATCTCAGGATGAGAGAGACCAAGGATGGCATCGCCTCCAACGTGAACAATCGTGCTCTGCCCCAGGCCTTCCTCTGTTAAATAATAGGAGATGGCTGATGTCATCCCCCCGCTCCTTGAGCTTACACCTATATCGCCAGGACGAAACCATTCTTTTGCTCTCTCCGCCCGGCCACCAATCATTCCCAGAACAGCTTTTCCAGGGCTGACAAGCCCCAGCGTGTTGGGACCGACAAAACGAGCTCCCCTGTCCCGGGCAAGACGGATGATCTCAAGAACATCAAAAATAGGGACCCGATCTGGAACTAAGACCAGGAGTTTAACTCCAGCATCTATGGCCTCTAAAGCCGCATTCTTCACCAGAAAGGCGGGCACAAAAATTACGCTTATATCTATCTGCCCCGCACTTTCCCTTGCTTCCTCCACCGAGTCAAAAACAGGGACTCCATGAATTTCTCCTCCTCCTTTGCCAGGTGTCACGCCAGCCACCACGCATGTTCCGTAATCCTTCATCAATCGAGTGCGGACCATTCCCTCTCTTCCCGTGATTCCCTGGACAACAACCCTCGATTTTTCATTCACCAGTATGGCCATCATATACTCTCGCTTCTGCAGGTTTTCATGATCTCAAAATCTTCCTTTTTTTTATGCTTTATTCTTTTTAATTATTTTCTCCCTGTATTCCTTCAATCCGGGAATGGGAAGGTGGATAAAAATGGCGTCCTGCTCATGAAATGTGCAAAAAATCTCACAAGCCAAACATTCTGTACATTTACCCTTCTTTGCTTCTTCTGGAGAGACAGAAAGCACAGGTTTTCCATCTTCGAGCTTCAAGACTTCAGCCTTGCAGGCCTCGATACAGCCTTTTGTCCCACAATCCGGACACTTCTCGTGGTCAATTGCAAGCTTCCCTGTCAGAGTTTCAAAAAAATAGCAGTTTGGAGGAAGAGCAGGATCAACAACGGATTTTACCTCATAACAGGCAGATTGGTTTTCTTTGATTAACTCCTCCAGCCTCTGAGCACAAAACTCCGGCGAGTCACGCCTGCCGTATCCTTCCACCTTAGCCGGGATATCCTTAAGATAATTCCCGAGGATTTCAATGGCTTTTTCCTCGAAATTCCCTCCGAGACGGATAACGCCAGGAATACTGAGCTTCTCCTCATGGAAAGCTTTCACCATGCCTCTTGCTGAATGGTATTGTTCCTGGCTGGCAACACCCGAACCAGAGGCAAAATAGCCCCGGATATCAGGCTGAGAGAGGATGATCTTCGAAGCCCGGTAGACTTTGCTCGCCGAAGGATTCCCGCTCGTATCACAGAAATTGGCCAGTTTAAATCCTCTGGCGAGCACAGCATCCATAGACATCATAGAACCGCCGCCGCCAGCTCCATGAAAGCCGATAAGCTTTTCATCCTTGGATACTTCCTCTGCCATCTGAAAAAAATAAAATGTACCGCGGTAATCCTTTTCCTCTACCTGGTAGGCTATTTTCTCTAATAGGGTTGGCGGACGGTCAAACTCCCTCGCCACCTCGATGCCCAATTCCGGATGGCGAAAAACCGCATAATCATCGATGGTCAGATGACAGTCAGCAGCGTAAACCAGGTTGTCTTCTGTCAGAACCAGGGGATTCATCTCTGCAGAGCGGGCATCATAATGGCGGGCGACTTTATAAAATTTTGTCAAGACATCAGAGAGCTGAAGGAGAAGCTTACCCGATATTCCTGTTTTCCGGATGAGGTTCCGGGCCTCGTACTCTCTTAAACCCGTCAAAACATCGATCGAGATTTGAGAAACATTTTCTGGATGGCTGCGGGCAATCTCTTCTATTCCTGTGCCTCCGGCCGAACTGAAAATAAGCAAAGGTGATTTTTTTGAGTCATCGATAACGAGTCCCGCAAAATACTCAGATTTAATCTTGAGTTTTTCCTCGACTAAGATCTTATCGATAACAAAATTCTTAACCTTCATTCCGAACATCTTACTAGCAGCATCTTCTGCTTCTTCGGAGGTCTCGGCAAATTGAATTCCCCCTAAACCGGCTCTTCCTGTCAGCCAAACCTGTATTTTTAAAACAACAGGTTTCCCTATTCTTTGAGCAATCTCGCGCACCTCCGCAGGAGAGGAAGCTACGTCTCCTGCAGGAACACGAATCCCTCCTTCCTTTAAGAGCTTTTTACTTTGAAATTCGTAAAGTTTTGACACCCTCTTTTTCCTTTCGGTCTAATATTATTTAAGCAGCAGGTTATTTTGTCAATAAATATAAGCTGATTTTCAGAGTTGGAAAACCATTGACAGTTTTTTCATTGACACCGAATTATATATTTAGATAAGATTCACATGGTAATTAATCATGGGGAACAAAATATTTCATATCATTTTTATTCTTTTTCCCATTTCTTTCTTGCTTACTTTTCTATTAATCAAAATCTTCAAAGTTGAGGAAGAAAAAAGTAATTACCTGCTAATCCTTACAAGCATATTTGGAATTCTAACTCTTATTTATCTCGTGTTCACAATTTAAATATTTGTGGGGTCAGGTCTTGTTTTTTGCATTTACTCAAAATATTTGTGGGGTCAGGTCTTGTTTTTTGCATTTACTCATAAAAACGCAATTTAATAGTATGGGGACGTTCCCCAAAATACCATCTTTTTCATATTAGAAATTGGCTGCCTTTATCAATATTTTTTTTGATTAAATCAATGAATTAAAGGGTGGTACTTTGGGGAACGTCCCCATTTATTTCGGGCGACCTCGCTCCTTTTATAGATGGGCAGGAGAGCGTGGCAAAATCTCAACCTGAAAAGAGGAGATATCTGTGGCGCCTTCATCCTTGCATGGAAATTTTAATGCGTTCATATGAGATTTGTGAGACAAGCAAAAAACAAGACCTGATCCCGCTTTTTTAGTAAAGAAAAAATGCTGGCTGTTAAGGGGAAAAATAAGCAAAAGGGGTTAATGGTGGGTAACCCTGCCCAGCCAGCACAGCAGGAATTGATTAGATTATAACATATTTATTATAAGTTTAATAGAAATAATAAGATTTTTTTTAAAAAAAAATAATATGTACTGTAACTGATTCCTTTTCAACTATTTATCAATTTATTGCAATCAATATTCTCTCCTAATATTCATGTACTTTTTCTCCAAATATATAAAAAGAGACAATCAGGGTTGGACTTCAATTTAATGGAAGTTTAAATTTTCCTTACAAATGTTATTGACATGTTCATTGCATGTTATATAATTTTGCGTAAGGCAAATTCCCGCTAAAGAAATGAAGAAAAAAGAAGATAAGCAAAGAAGGGTGGAAGATAAGACTGGTTCAATACTATCTATCATTGCACCAAGCACCAACTTCAAGGGAACACTCAGTGGGAGCGATAGTTTGCTTATCGCTGGACATTTTAAAGGGGATATCAAATGCGAAGGATTAGTCAGGGTGGACAGGGAAGGAAGGATTCAAGGAACGATCAGTAGTCCCTATGTCATTGTCGAGGGAGAGATAAACGGGGATATCCTGTCGGCAGAACATGTCGAGCTCAGGGCCGGAGCTCGGGTAGTCGGTAATATCAACACCATTAAAATCGTGATGGCTGAAGGTTGCGTTGTACAAGGAGAAGTTCAGACGCCAAGAGAAGGAGATAAGCCTTTCGTCTTTGTGGAAAAAAGAAAAAGTGGAAACCAGCAAGATAATCAAGATAAATCTCCTTCATCAAAGGAGATGAACAATAGCGAAGCAAACTCCCACATCTCGAGTGAGAAGAAGCCAAGTTAGAAGAAAATAGGCTTTTCCTTGTTTTTTTGCTTTTTAAATTATAATCCCATAGTTTCACCAAAAAAATGGAAAGAGATAAAGAATTTATTTTTGAGGTTTTGCCGATGAGAGAAGAACTCTTTTGGGACAGGGAGGAACATATGCTTTCTCCTAAAATTGAAATTGAAAGGGCAATTAATTTTGGAGACTTTGAGTTTAGAGAAGAAGTTCAGAAAAAACATAAATAAAGGGGTCGTATCTCACACTATTTTGACTTCTCGATGAGAAAGTGATAGATTTAATCAAAAAATTATACCCCAAAAAGGTGTCACTTTGAACAAAGAAATAACATCCAAAGAAACTACAGTTAAAAACCTGAGAAAGAAACTCAGCTCAAGGAATGAAATAATCTTTAGCTATATCCACGGATCCTTTCTTGATAATTATCCTTTCCACGATATAGACATAGCAGTCTATGTTGACCAAGAAAAAATAATATCTCAAAAGGCATTTGATTACTCTTTTCAACTGTCTCTTGATCTCTCAAAAGAAACGGGTTTTGAAATAGATATTCAAATAATGAACTATGGGCCTTTAGGATTCCGACACAGCATTTTGAAAAATGGAAAATTATTATTCAGTAAAAATGAGAAGCTAAGACTAGATCTTATCGAAAATACCTCATTAGAATATATCGATTTTTATGAATTATCCTTACAGTATATGCACGATGTTGTCTCCTAAGAAACAAATGGCTATCGATATCGAAAAAATAAAACAAAGAATAACTGAGATAAAAGAGAATATTGAAAAGATAAAAAAATATTCATCCCTACCGAAAAAGGAGTTCTGGGAGGATGAAAGAAACATCCTCTCCATTAAGCATCTTCTCTTGGAATCGATTGAAGCTTGTGGAAATATATGTGTTCATATTTCAGCAAAAAAATTATTCAAGGCTCCCTCAAGTTTTACAGAATGTTTTGAAAACCTTTATAAATCTAAGGTTATAGATGAGGATTTATCCAATAAACTCATAAAGATGGCCCGCTTCAGAAATATTTTAGTCCATCGCTACTGGCACATAGATGACAAAAAAATCCTTGATTATGCAAAAAACAACCATGGAGATTTTAATCACTTCTTAAAAGCCATCATCAAATTCACCTTATGAAAAACGGTGGCAGCTCCCCTATTTTTTCCGTTTAATCTCCATTTATCTAATTGCCTAGCTATCAATTAAAATTTCTTAGGAATAAGAGACGAAATAATTATTTGACAATTCTCATTTATAAATTGGCTTAAAAAGGTTTTTTTAGAAGCAAAGAACTAATTCTTTTCTGAAATAGAATTTGGGGATGAAATGTCAAATGTTGAGATGCGACCCTTATCAACACTGTCAATTTTAGTTGACATAAGACTTTTTCCTGTGATAAAAAGTAATTTGGTCAGTAGGGTATTAAAGATATCCATCTTCTGGAAGCAGATACCATGGAAGAGGGATAAGAATTGAGTGTCAGCAAAAAAGCATACTGCAATACATTAACTGTTTCTGACTATCTCAGATACGCGCAGCTCTCTAATTGAAGCGGTTGCCCGTTTATGAGCCACAAAGGATGAAAGGAAGCAGACAACAAAAAATCAACTAATAAATGAATTGGCATAAATGCATAAAGCGATTAAAGAATTGGAATCAGCAGAAACCCAACGTATATTTTGCACTAGCCAAGGGGACAATAAAAAACAAACAACCAAACAAGCAGAAGAAAAACTGCATGCTTGTCTGGCAAAAAAGAGAATATATTTGACAGTTATGAAAAAGCGCTCTTCTCGCCAGAAGAGGGAAAAATTATTCGGCATGAAAACATTGGCTTTTATTGAAAATTAGGGATAATTAAAATTAGATTAAATTTAAGAAAAACGGGAATCGATATATTAAGCGATATCCCCTGGGGTACACACTTCTGCCAATTTTACCACACCAAAGAAGATTTAATTGATATTCTGGTACCTTATTTTAAAACAGGATTAGAGAATAATGAATTCTGCATGTGGATCACCTCAGAGCCTCTTTCCGAAAAAGAAGCTAAAAAAGCATTGAGAGAAGCTCTTCCTGATATTGATCGATATTTAAAAAAAAGGCAAATAGAGATCGTTCCCCATGAGGAATGGTATCTGAAAGAGGGAACTTTCAACATCCAAAGAGTTCTTAATACCTGGATTGATAAGTACAATCAAGCCTTGGCCCAGGGTTATGATGGCCTAAGGTTGACAGTTAATTTAGCTTGGCTTGAGGAGAGAGATTGGAGAAATTTCATTGAATATGAAGAAAAGGTAAATAATGTTATCGACAAATACAAAATAATGGCCATTTGCACCTATTCTCTCGATAAATGTGGAGCCTCCGAAGTCATAGATGTGGTCAGCACTCATCAATTTGCGCTTAGGAAGCGGGAAGCCAATTGGGAACTTATGCTGAAATCTAAACCAAAAGAGGGAAAGGAAACCCGCGCCGTTGAAACAACAGAAAAGAAGAAACTAGGCAATAATAGGGAACTGATGACAATCAGTCGAATGAAATACAACTTAATGAGAGAATTAGGAAAGAAAATACTTGATATACGACTTACCAGGAAGGTGTCCTTAAGAGATTTAGAAAAACATACGGGCCTATCCAGAAGTTTTCTTTCTCAAGTGGAACATGGAAAAACCAGTCCTTCTATTTCTTCATTAGAAAAAATAGCTGGGGCCTTAAATACACCCTTGGGCCATTTCTTTGAAGGTGAATTTCCGAAAAGAATCTCAATTATAAAAAAGAAGAAAGAGAAGAAATTTGTAGCTGAAAACTCAAAGGCATTTTATGAAATACTTGTCCCAAATATATTTAGTCCTACTATATCCCCAGTTCTTTTTACTTTAAAGCTCGGAGGGAAACTTAGCAAATCACAACTTGAAGCCTTTAAGGAAGAAAGATTTATATATGTTTTAAAGGGCAAAATAGAACTCGCTTGTTTAAAAGGAAATTTTATTTTAGAAGAAGGAGACAGTGTTTATTGTAAATGCGATGCCTCCTGTCGCAAGATGTCGAACGTTGGTAATAAAGAAGCTACTGTCCTGTGGGTAATGCGGACTCCATCAACATAAGCATGGAATACTAGATTGAGAAGAGTAACTACGGAGATGATTCTGATGATAAAAGTAACACGGGGAAAGAATACAGATATTTGGAGAAAATGTGAGAGGACAAATAGACATGAAACAGGAGTAGAATTTATCGAGATTGACGATATAGAGATGTGATAACTGAAACCTAAATAAATTTTTTTGAGATATTGGTTAATTATAGATAAATATTAATAAGACATACTTAACCATATGATATTTAAGCAGAGAATATTTTTTAGAAAAAAAGTAGGACTTTAGTTAAATATTCTTTGTCTTGAGGAGATAAAAATGGCTATCAAATATGCAGGCCAAGAGAAAAGGAAATTCCCGCGAATAGAAAACCCATTTTTTATCTCATATCGATTAGAAGATGATAATAGCTTTGGAATCTCCAAAGCAATTGGCGAAAATATAAGCGGAGGAGGGCTGATGTTTGAAAAGGAAAATTCTTTTCATTCAGGCTCTATATTATATCTTGAAATATATCTCCAATCAGATCCAACCGAAGATACAATATATTCAACTCCAACTAAAGCAAAGGTTGTTTGGGTAAATAGGAAGGAAAATGTAAGCAAGGAGCCAGGAAGTAATAAATATCAAGTAGGCATAGAATTCATCGAAATAAAAACTGAAGATAGAGAGAGAATTATCGAATATGCAGAAAGAGCAAAAAGATAAAATGCCCCCACTTTCAAGAATGAAAATAAAAAACTGCATACTTGGCAGGTGAGAAGAAAAAATGAATTTTAGAATAAGAGAAAAGCTGTTAAGCGGGTTTATAATTATACTTGTACTTTTTACCGGTACTATAATATTTGCTATCCAAAGCATCCGTTCTCTGTATGATAATGTTCAAAAGACGCATAATCATCCTCTGGCGGTAACCCGCGCTTCCCAAGAAATTGAGGTCATGGTCACTTCCATGCATCGCTCTATGAAAGATGTCTCACTTTCTTATGATAAAGCAGAAAGAGACAGATACATAGCTTTAGTAAGCGACTACGAAAAAGAAGCGCTGCTACAGTTTGATATTGTTCAAAAGCAGATCCTCGGCGATGAAGGCCAGGCGCTGGCATTAAATGCCCGCCAGATTTTTATAAAGTGGAAACCTATCCGCCAGAGGGTCATTGCTCTAGTGGAAACCGGAAAGTACACGCAAGCTCAGGAGATAACAAGGACTGAGGGTGCTGATTATGTTGAATTCATCATGACCGAACTGCATAAGTTGCCAGAATATGCTGCCGACAAGGCTTTGCGCTTCAATGAAGAATCTGCTGATATTGCTATCCGCGCCAGGACCGTTACTATATCAGCGCTTATCTTAAGTTGTTTCCTCGGAATTTCCGCTGCATTGTTTTTATCATTATCTATCACCAGGCGCTTGTCAACAATAAGCAGGGCGGCGACAAAAATGGCAGGAGGAAATTTAAAACAGGCCCTTGAGGTCAAGGGCAGAGATGAATTGAGCCAGATGGCCAAAAATTTTAACTCCATGGCCGGCCAGCTTTCTGCCTCGCATGAAATGCTTGAGGAGAAAATTAAGGAACGAACGATAGAGCTAGAAAAAACCAACAGACAGCTTCTAAGACTACAGCGCAATTTAGAGAAAAAAGTCTCAGCCAGGACTAAAGAATTAAAAGAAAAAGTCCAGAAACTAAATAAAAGCCAAAAGGCCATGCTCCTTATGGTTGAGGACTTGAATAAAACCTCTAGGGAACTGAAAGGTGCCCAGGAGGAGTTAGTGCGCAAGGAGAAACTCTCTATCCTCGGTCAACTGGCTGGCGGAGTAGGTCATGAGCTGCGCAATCCGCTGGGAGTGATCTCCAACGCTGTCTACTACCTCAAAACCCTCTTACCAGATGCGAGTAAGACCACCAGAGAATACCTGGAGATGATCTCCTCAGAGGTCCTCAATTCAGAGAAGATAATATCAGACCTTCTAGACTTATCGCGCACCAACCCATCAGCGAAAGAAGTGACAGCAGTATCCGAGTTGGTAACACAGGTTTTAGACAGGCGCGCTCCACCCGAGAAGATAAAAGTGACCACCGAGATGGCCCCCAAACTGCCCTCTGTGTTCGTAGACGGCAGTCAGTTGGGGCAAGTGATCGATAATCTGGTTTTAAACGCCTACCAGGCTATGTCCGATGAGGGTAAACTAACCATTAAAGCCAAAGCCGTTAAGGATAAGGTCTATATTTCAATAACTGACACCGGCTGCGGTATACCCAAGGAGAACATGAAGAAGCTTTTTGAACCATTGTTCACTGCAAAGGCACGGGGCATCGGTCTTGGTCTATCGGTCTCTAAGAACCTTGCGGAAGCCAATGGAGGAAAAATAGAGGTGAAGAGCGAGGAAGGCAAGGGCAGCACATTCACTGTCATCCTGCCGACAAAGGAGGTTAAGGGATGAGCAAAAAAATTCGCATCCTGGTTGTGGACGACGACCGCCGGATGGTCAAGACCCTGGTGGATATATTAAATGTTAAGGGCTGCAAGGCCGAGGGAGCTAACTCCGGTTATGAAGCCCAGGAAAAGCTAGCAGAGAGAAACTTTGACTGTGTCCTTGCTGACCTTAAGATGCCGCAGATGAATGGCGTCGAGCTGCATAGGGCCATTAAGGCCACTCAGCCTAACCTGCCGGTCGTGCTGATGACTGCTTATTTCACTGATCAGCTGGTCGAGGAGGGATTGGAAGATGGGGCCATAGCCTCCCTCACCAAGCCCTTGGACATCAACCTTTTGCTCAGTTTTTTCTCTTTTCTGCGAAAGGAACGATCCATGGTCATAGTGGACGATGATCAAAAGTTCTGCAGGACGCTGGGAGATATATTAAAGGCCCGAGGCTTCAAGGTGATTCAAGTCACAGATCCTCATGACGTAATGGGAAAAATGAAACCAGATGGACAGGTAGTGCTGCTGGACATGAAATTGAACAAGATCAGCGGGCTGGAGGTTCTCAAGCAGCTTAGGAAGCAGCATCCTCCCCTGCCGGTTATCCTGGTGACCGGTTACAGGGCAGAGATGGAGCAAGCAATAGAGGCTGCATTGAAGATCAATGCTTACACTTGCCTGTACAAGCCCTTCAAGATAGAAAAACTTCTCCAGGTATTGACTGAAATCCATCACCGGGAGCTGGGCCGGGTTCTGGGCCGGCCTGTTAGGATGGGGGGGTGATTGTGCCATGGGAGCGAAAAGGAAAATTCTGATCGTAGATGACGATCCTATACTCAGGAAGACCCTTTTCGACATCCTCAAGGACAAGGATTATGCGCCTCTAACCGCTTCTACAGGAAAGGAAGCACTGAACAAGATCAAGAAAGAGACGCCTGCTGTAGCCCTTATCGACCTCAGGCTGGAGGATATATCTGGCCTGAAGGTGATGGAAGGGATCAGAGAGCGCTGCCCTGATACTCAATGCATCGTGCTCACCGGGTACGCCTCGACGTCATCGGCCATCGAAGCAGTCAACCTGGGGGCCTATAGCTATTTGCAGAAGCCATATGATATGGAACAATTGCTGCTGACCATCCGCAGAGCTATAGAGAAGCTGGAGGCGGAGGAGGCGCTGCGTGCTAGCGAGGGGAAATACCGTTTCTTGTTCAATAATATGCTTGAAGGCTTTGCTTATTGCAAAATTATTGTTGATAAGAACAATAAGCCTGTGGATTTTGAATACATCGAGGTTAACGATGCTTTTGAAGCGTTAACAGGTTTAAAAAAAGAACACGTTACAGGGAAAAGAGCTACGAAGGCAATACCAGGTATCAAAAAAGCACATCCTGAATTATTCAAAATATACGGCAAAGTTGCCTTGACTGGAAAGGCAACTAATTTTGAAATATACTTTGAGCCTTTAAAAATATGGCTTTCTATTTCTGTCTATTGTCCCAAAAGAGGATATTTTGTCGCTGTCTTTGATAATATCACCGAGCGCAAGAGGGTTGAAAAGGAAGCACAAAGGCGGGTGGATCAGAACGCTTTGATCTATAAAGTAGGTCAGCGTGTGAGTAGTGAGTTGGAATTGGAGGCAGTGTTGTCTGAAATCGTGTTTGCTGTGCGTGATGCCTTTGATTACCATAATGTAATGCTGGATATGGTTGATGAGGAGGCTGGGCACATGGTTGTGGAGTCTATCGCAGGTGCCTATGTAGATTTTTTTCCAAAGGACAAACTCATGATACCCATCGGGGAAGGGATGACAGGGTATGCGGCAGCGACAGGCAAAACTCAGGTAAGCGGTGATGTCAGTCAAGATCCTCATTACATATGCGATGTGGAAGAAACAAAATCGGAGCTCGCGGTACCTATTAAAAGAGGTAAGAAGGTTCTTGGAGTGCTTGACATACAGAGTGACAAACTCGAGGCTTTTGATGAGATCGACATAAATACTATCGAGACACTAAGTACTCAAATTGCCATAGCCATCGAGAACGCCCGCCTGTATAAACAGGCGCAACAAGAAATTACCGAGCGCAAGAAGGCGGAAGAAGAGCTAGAAGACATCTTTAACCTCTCTCCCGATATGGTTGCTGTTTGCACTACCGAAGGCAAATTCCTGAAAGTTAATCCCTCTTGGGAAAAAGTTCTGGGTTATACAACAAAAATGGTTCTTGATCTGGGCTGGGCTAAACTCGTTCATCCGGATGATGTTGAACGAACAAACAAAGAAGTTGAAAAACAGTTAAAAGGAAGTTCTGTAGCAAATTTTGCCAATAGATTTAAATGTAAAGATGGTTCTTATAAATCACTTGAGTGGCAGGCAACATATGCCAAAGAAGGAATTGTTCATGCCACGGCCAGAGACATCACCGAGCGCAAGGAGGCGGAGGAGGCGCTTAGGAAGAGTGAGAATCGTCTTAAGGGTCTTTTCGAAACTATGGCTGAAGGCGTAGTCTTAATTGATGCAGATGGTCAAATCGTCCAAGCTAATCCCGCAGCAACACGTATCGCTGGGCTTAGACGCTCTGAAATCGAAGGCGGTGCTTATGATAGCCCAGAGTGGAATCTTCTCCGACCTGATGGAACAAAGATGCCGCAAAAGGAAATGGCAGGTCCGCGTACGATGAAGGAAAAGCGACCTATAAAGGATCTGGTAATGGGTGTTGAAAAGCCAGATGGCAACATTTCCTGGATAAATATTAACACTTCGCTACTTAAAAAAGAGAACGACCAGATTGATTGTATCATTCTTACCTTTGCCGATATGACTAAGCGCAAGAAGGCGGAGGAAGAAATAAGGAGTTCCCGAGAACAGTTACGTAACCTTGCTGCGCATTTACAATCCGCAAGAGAAGAAGAAAGGAAGCTAATAGCCCGTGAGATCCATGACGAGCTGGGGCAGACACTGACCGCTTTGAAAATGGACCTATTCTGGTTAGCCAAAAGAATGCCTAAAGATCAAAGACCATTCCATGAGAAGACAAAATCAATGTCAAAACTCATCGATAAAACTATCCAAAGAATAAAAAAAATTTCCGCGGCATTGAGACCGGGCTTGTTGGATTATTTAGGTCTTCCAGCAGCAATTGAATGGGAAGGGGAAGAATTTCAAAATCGGACAGGAATTAAATGTGAAATGAACATAGATTCTGAAGATATCATTATGGAACAAGATCATTCTACGGCAATATTCCGTATCTTTCAGGAGACTCTAACGAATGCTGTCAGGCATTCAAATGCGACTAGAGTTAAAGTCAGCTTGAAAGAAAAAGCTGGCAAGTTAGAGCTCCGAGTGAGAGATAACGGGAAAGGAATTACAGAGAAGCAGGTCTCTGATCCTAAATCTTTCGGCCTAATCGGAATGCGGGAACGTGCTTTATTTTTAGGAGGCAAGGTCAAAATCAGGGGAGTTCAAGATAAAGGAACCACAATAATAGCTACTATCCCCATTCCCAAAAAGGAAAAACCCGATGATAAAAATACTCATCGCTGATGATCACCCCGTCGTTCGTAAAGGACTGAAGGAGATTATTGAAGATATTCCCGATATGGTAGTAAGCGGTGAAGCAAGCAATGGCCAGGAAGCATTAGAAAAAGCACGGAAAGGCGATTTCGATATTGCTGTGCTGGACATCTCCATGCCAGGCATAAGTGGGCTCGATATTTTAAAACAATTAAAGGATGAAAAACCTGAGCTTTCAGTTTTGGTATTAAGCATGTATCCGGAAGAACAGTATGCGGTCCGGGTTTTAAGGGCGGGCGCTTCTGGATATCTGACAAAAGAAAGCGCACCGGAAGAATTGATAGCAGCTATCCGGAAAGCATCGAAAGGTGGGAAATATATCTCTTCTTCACTTGCTGAGAAATTGGCTTTTGATCTGGAAACTGGTGCTGGAAGACCGCTCCATGAGACTCTATCCGATCGCGAATATCAAGTGATGCGTATGATAGCTTCAGGGAAAACCGGAAAAGAAATTGGAGTGGAACTGTTCTTGAGTGCAAAAACAATCAGCACCTACCGCTCTCGTATCCTAGAGAAAATGAAAATGAAGAGCAGTGCCGAATTAACCCATTACGCCCTAAAACACGGGCTGGTGGAGTGAAATCATCGGAAAGAGATAATAAATAACCTTGGAAACTTAGAAACACTAAAGAAAAAATATAGGCCGTCATAATTTTGACACCCCTCCATTTCAACTTCAGACTTCCGTTTTCTGAAAACTCCCTCCATCATCTTTCTTAATTAATTTGTAGGACAAACACCCACAAATCCTAAGGAAAAAATCCTACGAATCGGTGAGAAAAAGTCTTACAAAAATATCAGACAAATACCGATACCATTTTTATTTTTCCTGGCTTAGGCTTGACATGTCAGCCAATGACCAGGGAAATAATTTGAAAAAAGAGGATGGTCTTTCATGAAAGTTCTTATTGTCGATGATTCAATTCTCTTGCGCGAACGGCTAACGGCCATGATTTCTGAGCTTCCGGAAATAGAGATAATAGGCCAGGCTGAAAACGCCCAAAATGCTATAAACTCCATCCGGATACTAAAGCCGGACGTGACGATACTGGACATCCGGATGCCCGGAGGAAATGGGTTTGAAGTGCTCGAAAATATCAAGAAAGATAAATGGCATCCTTTAATGATAGTGCTTACCAGCTATCCCTATCCTCAATACAAGAAAAAATGCCTGGATTCAGGTGCTGATTTCTTTTTTGATAAATCTTCTGAATTTCAGAAGGTTATTGAGGTGCTTAAAAAATTTATTAAGGAATCTAATGTTCAGAACAATTAGCAATAATGAAGGCAGTAAAAGACGACAAGAAACGACAAAAAGTGACAAGAAGCGACATACTGAATGCAAATATTGACAATAATGGCAATGCTTTTAATGATGAGGATGAATTACCTTATCTTTTAAGGTAAACATAAATTGAAAGATAAATATAGAACAAACGATCGACTTCTCGAAGAATTGCCAGAATTTCACTATCGAACTAATGAATCGGAAAAATCGGGAACAAAGCGAAAGGAAGCAGAGGAAAAGCTCTGGGAAAATGAGGAGCGGTTCAAGAATTTTTTTAAGAATAATCCTGAATACTGCTATATGATTTCACCTGAAGGCTTAATACTGGATGTGAACAATGTTGCTCTAAAGGCATTAGGCTACAAGAAAGAGGAACTTGTCGGCAAATCCATGAATATGGTGTATGCTCCTGAGTCGCTGTCGAAAATGAGGGAGAACTTCACAAAGTGGAAAAAAACTGGAGAACTCAAAGATGAAGAAATGGTAATCATCACCAAACATGGAAATAGTCATGTGGTCCTCCTAAGTGCTACTGCGCTGCAAGATAAGGATGGAAAACTTTTAAGTTCCGTGTCCGTGCATAAAGATATCACCAAACGCAAACTAGCAGAGGAGGAGCTTCGAGAGAAAGAGGAGTTTAATTTTGCATTATTCCAGCACAATCCTGGCCAAACTATAGCTGTGGACCAAGAAGGAAGAGTGGTGAAAACCAACATGGCCAAAAGGAAATCAGGAGATAGAGTGCCTAATATCGGAGATGTCATGTATAAAGATTATGCGGGAAGGCACGAGATCGATATGTACTCTGAATTGATGGAATGCATAAAATCGGCGAAGACAAAAACATTCCCTGAACTAAAATACAATGACAAGTTTCTGAACATATCGATAGCTTCTTTTCCCAAGGGGGCTATCATAACATCCCAGGACATCACCGAGCAGAAGCGAGCCGAAAAAGAGAAAGAGAGGCTTCAGGCGCAACTAATTCAATCAGAAAAAATGGCAGGAATCGGGACTATGGCAAGCGGGATCGCCCATGAATTCAATAACCTGCTTCATATAATGAGGGGGCATGCAGAATTTGCTCAAAGCACAAAGAAAACCAAAGATGTGGAAGAAGCTTTAGATGTGGTACTAAAAACTTCTGATGAAGTCGCCAAGATTGTCGGCAATTTATTGACTTTCGCAAGAGAGGCACCATCTAAAAAAGAAAGAGAAACGGTTGATATAAATGAGTCGATAGAAGGAGTGCTATCGTTGATGGAGGAGCACCTTAGAAAGCAAAATATTGAAATTGTAAGGAAATACGGGAGGACTCTTCAGGTAGAAATGAATATGGGAGAGATGCAGCAAGTATTTCTGAATATAGTTAATAATGCCCGGGATTCAATGTTACCCAAAGGTGGAAAGCTGGAAATAGAAACCAAACGGCTTAATGGAAATATTGAAGTAAGCATTAGTGATACAGGAAAGGGGATTGAGAAGGAGAATTTGGGCAAGTTATTTGAACCCTTTTATACGACCAAAAGAACTGAGGGAGAAAATAGCGAGTTTCCAGGCACAGGGCTTGGTTTATCTGTTTCTTACGGAATCGTGAAGAGACATGGCGGAACGATTGAAGTTAAAAGCAAAATGAATAAAGGCACAACTTTTATTGTTAAACTACCTCTGAAAAAACAAAGAAGGAAGAGCCTGCATAATAATAAGTAATAAAAACCACCTTTCTAACCTTCGTGTCTCTTCATTAACTAATATAACTCTTTTTCCTCTACAGCTTTTCACCCTCTTCACTTAGACAGCCCAGGCGTGTGTAATCATATCGCTCAAAAAATAATACTCTATTATTATGCCTTTTTAACTCCACGATGAGATGACGAATGGAAAAAATCATCGTGGGAATCCTCTCAAAGGGTGATGCTATAATCCCTATGTCCCTAATATAATAATTAGCTTCAATAGTTATTAAAGGATCGGACTGCTAAATGAAAGCTAAACCACAAATCTTGATTGTCGAAGATGAACTCATTGCAGCAGAAGACCTGCGGATAACTTTGACGAATTTAGGCTATGAAGTCCCCTCAATGGTGTCTTCAGGAAGGAAGGCCATTAAAGAGATAGAAAAGAAAAAACCTGATCTAATATTGATGGATATTAAACTAAAAGGGGATATCGACGGAGTGGAGGCATCTAAACAGATTCGTTCCCGTTTTAATATTCCGATTATCTATATCACTGCTCTGTCAGATAACGACGCATTGCAGCGAGCAAAAACAACCGAGCCCTTTGGCTATATACATAAACCTATTGAAGAAAATGAATTGCACACTACTATCGAGATGGCTCTTTACAGGCATAAGATGGAGAGGAAGTTAAAAGAGAGCGAGGAGAGATACAGGACTCTTTTCGAGGATTCAAGAGACGCTCTCTATATTACTACTCGAGAGGGCAAGATTGTTGACGTCAACCAATCTATGCTGGATCTTTCTGGATATACCAGAGAAGAAATGCTGGGCATGAATATTCAGAAGAAATATGTTAATCATACTGACCGGGCTGATTTCCAGGAGCAGATAGAGAAGAAAGGATTTGTTAGAGACTATGAAGTGAAGTTCCTTACTAAAGATAGGAAGGAGATGGACTGCTTGATAACAGCGGCAGTGCAGCGGAATCATGATGGAAGCATAGTGGGCTATCAAGGAAGCATCCGCGATATAACCGAACGAAAGAAGGCTGAGGCGGAGAAAGAGGGGCTCCATGCTCGGCTTGTTCATTCGGAGAAAATGGCAGGAATTGGGACTCTGGCAAGTGGCATCGCCCATGAATTCAATAATCTCTTTCAGATAATAAAGGGGCATATGGAATTTGCCCAGACGACAAAAAGATCAGAGGATATGGAAGAAGCTTCAGCCATAGTTATCCACAATACTGATAGAGGCGCGAAGATTATTAAAGATTTGCTGTCTTTCGCAAGAGAGGAGCCATCTGAAAAAGTACTGTGTGATATTGTAGAGCCGATAGAATCAGTGCTCTTACTGACAGAAGAGCACTTCAAGAAGAACAATATCAATATAGTCAGGAAATATAATAAAACTCCAACAGTAGAGGTAAATAAAGCAGAGATGCAGCAAGTATTTTTGAATATGGTCACGAATGCCCGGGATGCGATGCTGCCCGAGGGAGGGAAATTGGAGATAAGTGTTAAGCAGGTCGGCGAAAATGTGGAAGTAAGCTTCGCTGATTCAGGCAAAGGGATAAATAAAGAAAATTTGGGCAAGTTGTTTGAACCTTTCTATACGACCAAAGGAGCTATCGGAAACGATGATAATCTTCAGGGCACAGGACTTGGTTTATCTGTTTCTTATGGAATTGTGAAGAGACACGGAGGAACGATTGAGGTTATAAGCAAGGCAGGGAAAGGAAGTATTTTCACTATCAAGCTACCAGCAAAGGGGAAAAAGGCTGAGGAAAAATTGCCTAAGGACGAAAAGCGGAAAGAAGACAGAGAGAGTTTGCCTCTAAATATTTTGGCAGTGGATGATGAGGAAGATTTGTGCAAGATGTTTGTCAAATGGTTATCTTTAAAAGGGTTTAGAGTGGAATCGGCAACAACGGGGAAGAAAGCCATTCACTTGTTTAAGAAAGAGAAATTTGACTTTGTCTTTTTGGATATCATCATGCCTGGGATTCCATCAATCGAGGTGCTTGAAAAAATAAAGAAGCTTTCGCCAAAGACGAAAGTCATCATGATGAGCGGAAAATTAATAGGCAAGGATTTAGTGAATGAGCTGAGACAAAAAGGCTCTTCGGGCTTTCTCCAAAAGCCTTTCAAAATAGAAGACATCATGAGAGCCATCAAGGGGACTGGATTGTAGGGGCTTGATTCATCAAGCCCACCTTTTCGATTATATAAATAAACTGAACGGTTTTAATTTTCCTTACGTATGCGTTTGGCTTTTCTTGCGTATGGATTTTTCTTCTGTAGGGGCTTGATTTATCAAGCCCACATTTTCGACTATATAAATAAACTGAACGGTTTTAATTTTTCTTATAATGAATGAAACCTGTCCCCATTTATTAAACGAAAAACAATCTAAACCATAAAATTTTTAAAGGTCTGACCCTAATTTACTCCCAATTTTCCAAATTAATTGACTTTATGCAGGACTTGCATTATATATATAGAGAAAAATAGGGTCAGTTATATTTGCTTTAACGAAGGGTAAAAGGAGATTCCTCACTTGCTGGGAACAGGCTCCCCAATCTTATAGAAAAGGAAAGCTATAATTACTATGAATAATACAGACGTAACCACATATCGGTCTAAAAAACTGTCCCCCTCCCAATTCAATAGCTACATTCAAACTACTAATCCGGAACCTCAAGAGAAGCTGGAAGTAGTTACCCTGAAACTCACGCCTTTTTAAAGAGGTAAACCGAATGAAAGACCATGATAGGACAAATAAGAAGTTCGAGGAAGAATTAGTAGAACTGGTCCAGGAAATTTCTGAATTGGAAATTTCCGAAGTAAAGCTCAAGCGAGAGAAAGAAGATAAAGAAAAAGTTCTTGTCCAACTTATTCAATCAGTGAAAATGGCAGGAGTCGAGAATCTGGCCAGCGGCATAGCGCATGAATTCAATAACCTGCTTCAAATAATGAAGGGGCATGCTGAATTTGCTCAAAGAACAAAGAAAGCAGAAGACATGGAAGAAGCTCTAGATATAGTTTTAAAAGCTTCCGATAAAATCGAAAATCTTATTAAAGATCTATTAGCGTTCTCAAGAAAGGAATCATTTGAAAAAGTACTGTGCGATATTACTGAGCCGTTAGAATCAGTGCTCTCGCTGACAGAGGAGCAATTCAAGGAGCACAATATCGAAGTAGATAGGAAATATGAAAAAACTTCTGCAGTAGAGATAAATAAAGTAGAGATGCAGAGAGTATTTTTGAATATGGTTAACAATGCCCGGGATGCGATGCTACCCATGGGAGGGAATTTGGAAGTAGGTGTTAAGCAGGCTGGCGAAAATGTGGAAGTAAGATTCACTGATACGGGAAAAGGGATAAAAGAGGCAAATCTAAGGAGAGTATTCGAACCATTTTATACTACTCACGTAGAGGTGGAAAAGGATAGCTGGCTCAAGGGTATAGGACTTAGTTTATCTGTCTCTTATAGAATCGTGAAAAGACACGGCGGCATGATTGAAGTTGAAAGTGAGATAGGAAAAGGCACTACCTTCATAGTCAAACTGCCAGCGAAGGGAGAAAAGGCGGAAGAAAAAAGGGAAGAGAGGAAAGAAATGGCAAAACCAGAATCTAAGAATATTTTGATAGTGGATGATGAAGAAGAGATATGCAAGATGTTTACAAAGTGGTTATCATTAGACGGTCACAGAGTGAAATATGCATTGACTGGAAGGGATGCCATTGATCTCATAAAGAAAGATAGTTTTAATGTTGTGTTTTTGGATCTTGTCATGCCAGGAGTTCCGAGTATTGAAGTTCTCGAAGAAATAAAGAATATTTCTCCAGAGACGAAAGTAGTAATGATAACAGGTAAATTAATGGATAAGGACTTATTGAGTGATCTAATACAAAAAGGCGCTATTGGCTATCTTCAAAAGCCTTTCAAGATAGAAGACATAAAAGAAATAATAGGTTAGTAAATAAGCAAATCTAGGGGGATTTGACCCATCTTCTGTAGGGGCTTGATTTAATCAATTGGGGGGGCGAGATTGATCTATCTTCTGCAGGGGACGGATATAATCAATTCTGGGGGGATTGATCTATCTTCTGTAGGGGACGGATATAATCAATTCTGGGGGGATTGATCTATCTTCTGTAGGGGCTTGATTTATCAAGCCCACCTTATAAATTTTATCAATTACCTCTTATGTATCTCTAATTCTTCTTAGAGAGATGGAATTGGACTATTCATTACTCCTCAAAACTATGGAAAAAAAGCCATGACTCATAATGAGAAAAAAGGGGAATTAAAAGACAAATAAAGAAATGATAAGAAGTCTGCATGATATAACTCTATCAAATTAAACATTTTAAGAGAGATCCTAAATTCAGAATCAAATTTGGCATAAAACTTGGTCTACCCAACATTCTAAAAGAAAAATCGGGAAGAAATTCTATACCAAGTAAAATTATCAGTTAGTAGAAGACCAGGCGCAAATAGAAGCAGCTGTATAGGAAATTGAAAATTTTCAGCGAAAATCATCCAAGGGCGGTAGCCTGCCAAAATTTATTCAGCACTCCCTACATAAAACAGGTAATTTCCTAAAAATATAGATTTCCTCTAATAGGTGGGCTTGATAAATCAAGCCCCTACAAAAGAAGAATACATAAAGAACAAATAATGATGCGTGAGAAGGCACGAATTGGAAACCAAATTCAAAAGCCAAAAGATTTGTTACCAGGCAAATTGAAAGAAAATTCAGAGAGGAAAATAAAAAATTGAGAGCAATAGAACAAGAAAGCGGCGACCTCCTTGAAGAACTGGATGATGCTTATAAACTGTTAAGAAAAACCCAGGAAGAATTAATCATAAAAGAAAAATTGAGCATGGCAGGAGGATTGGCCGCCGGGGTAGCCCATGAACTGAGAAACTCCCTGAATATCATCGGAATCTCAGTCCAATACTTGCATGACAAATTCAACCCAGGAGACGAGAGAAGAGAATTCACCAAAGCTATCATGAACAAGGTCGAAAAATTAAACTCGGTAACAACCGACCTCATCCACTTTGCCCGCCCTCAACATCCCCAGTTTAAAAAAGCTAACATCCATAAAATCTTAGACAGAACCCTTAGCCTGGTTAAATTTAAATGCATTGTCCAAAAAGTAAGGGTGGTTAGGAATTATGCGGCGAACTCGCCCTGCATAGAAATAGATAACGAATTAATGGAACAGGTCACATTGAATCTTATTGATAACGCTCTCTGGGCAATGCCTGAGAGAGGAAAACTCATAATTGGGACCAGGATGTTTGATGACAATAATCTCATAGAAATAAATTTTACTGATACCGGATGCGGGATGCCCAGAAAGGATGTCTCCTGCATCTTCGATCCTTTCTTCACTCAAAGAGAGAATGGAACTGGTCTGGGGCTATCCATTGTTCATCGGATCATTGAAACACATAAGGGTTCTATCGATGTCGAAAGCGAGTTAAAGAAAGGAACTACCTTCAGGATAAGGCTGCCCGCTTTGCAAAAAGAATAAGAAATAAGAAGGAATCTTCTGAGATTTGATCATTTAATAAAAAACGTCGTGGAGAATATCCATACAAAAAAACCATACAAAAAAAACCATACAATATGGAAAAAAGACCATAGTGAGTGTGAGACAGGTTGTTTGATAAATCGAAGGTCTACAATTAATTTGTACAATCCAAAATGTGGGCTTGATAAATCAAGCCCCTACAATATTTGTATTGTGAGCCTGGTGAATCAGGGGCCTTAAGAAGATGAATTCATCGCCTGCAACTATAATAAAGGTAGGCTTGATAAATCAGAGTTATGCAGAAAACAAATCAATCTCCTCCAGAATTATATCTGCAACGAATAAGAATTTAAAAGATGAGATAGAAAAGAAAAAATTCCGGGAAGACCTCTATTATCGGATCGCTGTGTTTCCGATACACCTTCCGCCTCTCAAGGAGAGAAGAGAAGATCTTTTACTGCTCGTACCACACTTTTTGAAAAAATACGCCACCAGAAAAAAACCAAAAAATATCTCACCTAAAGCAATGAAGGCATTGATGTTATATGATTGGCCCGGAAACGTGAGAGAGTTAGAAAATGTGATACACAGAGCCATTGTCTTGGTCGAAGGAGAGACAATTGAACTGGGTCATCTGCCCTCAGAGCTGCAAAATCTTGCCCATACTAAAATCTTTACCGGTAACAATGCAGTATCCCTTGAAGATCCTTCCAGCCATAAAATTATTCCTTTCGAAGAAATAGAGAAAGAAGTTCTCGTACATGCATTGAAAGCAAGCGGTGGGAATATTTCTAAGGCAACAAGAGGGTTAAAGATTGGAAGAGCTACTTTCTATCGAAAACTCAAAAAGTATAATCTCCTTGATAAAAATCCTAAGTCTACTAATTAAATAAGGCATAGCCACAACCTCACTGTCCCCTATTTTCCATTGGCGCTTAATCAACATCTGTTTCTGAAGAAAGAGCATCTCCATTTTCCAGCAGTGATTGCACTCTGGTGAGAAGATTTTTAAGATGAAGGGGCTTCATGAAATAATCATCCGCCCCGGATCTAAAGCCACTTAGTTTATCCTGAATCTGTGTATTACTGGTGATTAGAATTATGGGAATAAGCTTGGTATCGAAATTTTCCTTCAATTTCTGACACAGCTCAAGGCCATTCATCTTCGGCATCTCTACATCAGAAATGATAAGATTGGGTTTATCTCTTTTGACAATTTTAAGGGCATTGGAACCATTATCAGCGACGGAAACTTTATAACCAGCTTTTTTGATGATGTATTCAAGCAACTTTTGCATAAGCTGGTCATCGTCGACTATTAATATTTTCTTGGTCATTGTTCTCTCCTAAATAAACTTTAAGGTTGTTAAAAAACTCTACCTGTTTCCTTTTTTACCCAGCAAACTGGCAATAGCCAGGAGTGATAAAAAGTTGAAACTTAGACTGATAATTAAAGCAATCAATTGGATACTCATTGGTCTTTTCCCTTTTCATTTTTTAGAATTTCTTTTTTCTTCATTTTTTTCATTTTCACTTTTCTCCTTTCGTCAAAATGTTTTTCATACTCTATAAGCGCAAAATTTATGCCCATGCTTTAGAGCGCAAAAAACAGCGCAGAAAGGGTAGGCCAACAATTAAGCCCTGCTGCCAAGAACACAATGGAAATGTCAGCAATTAAAGGAGTTATTAATTAATGAATTTTGATCCTGAGCAGGAAATCCTAGCTCTTTTGGCTGTTATTTTTCCAGAAAATGCCATTTATAAATCTGTATCGAATTGAGGCAGTGTTTCAATTTGGGACAATAAAAGCCCAAACCAAAAGTTTATGTTCGAGCACAGAAATCAACGAGAAATGGTAGAAACGATAAAAAATGAAAGCGTATCTTTATATTTTAGATTTAGCTTTAGCTGCTTTGAAGATCGTAGCGAATACAGCAAAAAAGAGAACCACGAAATTCAATAGCATTTTTCAGCACATTATCAAGCACGATGTACATTACGATGAAGCTTCGGCGATCTTGTTCTCTATCCCCACAAAGCCCTTTCGCCTTTTTACAAAGCGTAACAAACTCTCCAAACGGACATAACAGACCAAATTGTCCAAACGAGCAGGACGGGCTAAAGGAATAACACAGACAAAAGAAACTCTAATCTATCTATCCAGGCTCAGGAATCTCTCTAAACTTATGGAAAATAATCCATAGTTTTATAGAGGAAAAAGGGGAAGATTAAAATATAAAGAATGAGGCGAGGAGAAGTTTTTAAGATGTAACCCTCTCAAATTAAACAAGTTAATGGTGACCTTAAATTCAGTATAAGATTTGGCATAAATCTTGATGTTCATCAGACAGCATAACCCTTTAAACATGAGCAAAGAAGAGGATTCTTTATCAAGCGGAATTATCAGTCCGGGAAGTACTATGCCCAAATAACAGCAGCTCGACAGAAAACAGAAGATTGGAAATTTATAATGAAAACCTTCCAAGGGCGGTAGCCTATCAAATTCAATTCATCACCCCTTATATAATAAATGATTTTCTAAAGGTATAGATTTGCTCAAAAAGGTGGGCTTGATAAATCAAGCCCCTACAAAAAAAATACATAAAGAATAAATAATGACGGGCGACAAGGTAGAAACCAAGAACCAGATACCAGGACCGAAAGATTTGTTAACAGAGAAATTGAAAGAAAATTCAGAGGGGAAAAATCGAAAATCAAGAGAAATAAAACAAGAAACCGACGACCTTCTCACAGAACTGGATGATGCTTATAAGCAGTTAAGAAAAACCCAGGAAGAATTAATCATAAAAGAAAAATTAAGTATGGCTGGAGGATTGGCCGCCGGGGTAGCCCATGAACTGAGAAACTCCCTGAATATCATCGGTATCTCAGTCCAATACTTGCATGAAAAATTCAACAACGGAGATGAGAGAAGAGAATTCACCAAAGCTATCATGAACAAGGTCGAAAAACTAAACTCGGTAACAACCGACCTCATCCACTTTGCCCGCCCTCAACATCCCGAATTTAAAAAAGCTAACATCCATAAAATCTTGGACAGAGCACTTAGTCTGGTTAAATTTAAATGCATCGTCCAAAAAGTACGGGTGGTCAGAAATTATGCTGCCAACTTGCCCCCTATAGAAATAGATAAAGAATTAATGGAACAGGTCGCCTTGAATCTTATCGATAACGCTCTCTGGGCAATGCCTGAGAGAGGAAAACTCGCAATTGCCACCAGGATCTCTCCTGAAAATAATCTCATAGAAATAAAGTTTACTGATACCGGATGCGGGATCTCCAGAAAAGATATCTCTCGCATCTTCGATCCTTTCTTCACTCAAAGAGATAATGGAACCGGTTTGGGGCTTTCCATTGTTCATCGGATCGTTGAAACACATAAAGGTTCCATCGATGTCGAGAGCGAGCCAAATATAAGAACAACCTTCAGAATAAAACTGCCCGCATCACAAAAATAATTAGAGACAAAAAGACGAATAACACCCTTAAAACAGTAAAAAAAAGCGAGAAATAGACAGAAATATAGACTGTTCTTAAATTGAAGGAATAATTATGCAAGATATGGAAAAGAAATGGTTTAAATTATTTATTTTCAGCATGTCTGTCTTTATTATCGTTTTAGTTATAGTAGCCCGCTGGAATGTTACTCTTGTAGAAGAAGTAAAGAAATCTGGAACTGAGAGGAAGAGTTTGAAAAAATATATTGAGAAAATAGAGCTTCTGGGGAAAGTTGAAAAAATATATATCAAAGATACTCTAAGACAAAAAGCTATTGCCCTCGGATTTTGGGAGCTAACCGCAGAATATTCAGACAAATACACGAGCAAAGAGAAGCAAGACTGTATTCAACTCATTGTAACGACTGATGAACAACACGGACATAAGGGATTTGATGCCCCATTAATCTTTGCCTGGCTGGAGAAAGAAAGCAAGTGGAATCCAGAGGCTGTCTCCTACGCTGGAGCAAAAGGATTAACTCAATGGACAGACTATAAAGCCTGGAAGATACTCGTTTCAATGGGGTATCCAGGTTATGAGAAGGAATTAATTCTCAATCCGGCAGTAAACTTGGCCGGCGGATTATTGTATTTACACGGTCTCATGAATTTTTGGGAATGGAAAGGTATCAAAGATCAAGATCTTATCCTTACCTACACCCTCCAGAGCTACAGATGGGGATCTGAAAATACTGAAAAGCTGTATAATCTGGGCGAAAAAGCAAATAATCCCGATAATCAACACATAAGCTGGATTTTAAGTCGCCGGGAATACTGGAAAGAAAAGCTAAAGTATTGGATCGATGACGCTCAAATATTGGCAGAGAAGTGGGAAGGAAAGAAGGATGTCTTGATTGATTATTAAATTTTTCTTGACAGTAACTCTTTTCATATTTAGTATTTGCATGTAAAGGTCAGCGAGGCTTGTATTAAATGTTGAAGAAAAAATCACAATACTAAAAAGTGGGATTTAAACAAAAATTTTCCTTAAAAAAGGAGTAACCATTGGCCCGCGAGAAAATCTTAGTAATCGATGACGAGCCAGATATAGGCTGGCTCTTCTCCAAAATTCTGTCCGAAGAAGGATACAAGGTTCTCATCTCTCTCAACGGAGAAGAAGGAATTTCCAAGATTAAAAAAGAAAAACCTGATTTAGTCTTTTTAGATCTGAAGCTTCCCGGTATGGATGGCATGGAAATTCTTCAAGAAATAAGAACGTTCAATAAAGATTTATTGGTAATAGTGTTGACAGCTTATGAGACTGTAAAAACTGCTGTTGAAGCCATGAAACTGGGAGCTGTCGATTATCTTTCTAAACCAGTAAATATTGATAGGATAAAAACTACTATAAAAAATGCTATAAGGACCCAGACATTAATTAAAGACGCGGTTCTTCGAAAAAAAACAACGGAAAAAATTGATTTTGATCGTATTATCGGCGACAGTCTTCAGGTTAAAGATGTCCTTGATCTGGTAAAAAAAGCAGCCCCTCATGACATTACAGTCTTGCTCCGAGGAGCAAGCGGAACAGGCAAGGAGTTAATTGCTCGAGCAATCCACAACAGCAGTGGCCGAGCAGATAAGCCTTTTGTGGCTATTGACTGTGCTATTCTGCCCGATACCCTTGTCGAAAGTGAAATATTCGGTCATGAAAAGGGTGCCTTTACAGGAGCAAATGAAAAAAAGCTGGGTAAGTTTGAGCTTGCTCAAGAAGGTACTGTCTTTTTAGATGAAATCGGAAACTTAACTCCCCAAATTCAAGTGAAGCTGCTTAGAACTCTCCAAGAAAGAGAGATTGAACGCCTGGGTGGCAAAAAACCCATAAGGGTGGATGTCAGGATCATTGCCGCAACCAATATGAACCTGGAAAAAGATATAAGCGCTGGCCGTTTTAGAGAAGATTTATATTACAGGCTTAATGTTTTTTCCATCTATCTGCCGCCATTGAGAGAGCGAGACGGAGATGTAATGCTGTTAACAGAATACTTCTTAAAAGAATCCAATCGAATTTTTAAGAAAGAAGTGAAAAAAATATCTCCGGAGGTAATAAACCTGCTAGCTGCCTACTCCTGGCCAGGCAACGTTCGGGAGTTAAGGAATGTTATTGAAAGCTCCGTACTTTTAGCCAGCGATTCAATTCTTCCCCAACACATGCCTCTAAAAATCCAGGAGGTCCTCAATCAGAGCATAGAATTACAGACCACGCTAAAAAAAGTCGGTAAGCAAGCAAAGTGCAAAGCGGAGAAGGAATTAATTATGAAAGTGCTAAAAGAGGTCAACTGGAATAAGAGCAAGGCTTCAAAACTACTGAAAGTGGATTATAAAACTTTGTATAATAAGATAAAAGAGTACAATATTGAAAGAACCTAAAGCTCACAGTTTTTATATATACCTTATTGATCTACGGGAATTTGATTTATTGGGTGTAGGGATTTGATTCATCACCATAAATGGGGCCAGGCCCCATTTATTTGTTCTGTAGGGGCTTGATTCATCAAGCCCACCTTTCCTGTAATAATTTGTTTTATCTGGAGTAGGTGCCTGATTTATCAAGCCCGCACTTTTTCCAAGCAAATAGGAACTCTAGAAAAAAATCCATAAACTATGGAAAAAAATCCATAATTCTAAAAAATATAATGACCTCTCTTATCGCACTTCATCCCTGAAATAGTCTTATTTACCCTTAAGTGATTAAAAATCCCGTAGCTGGCATAAAATTTGCTTATGCAATTGTTATTAATAAAAACGATTTTTCTAATTTTTGGATGTTACGATGAAAAATATAGAGGGGCATAGCCACAACTTCCAAAAAACCCCTCCTTCTTCTAAGGCGCGAGATGCCCCTCTATATACTTTCTCAATTAATCCCGAACATGTTTTCTTATTAATCTTCTTGGAGATAAACGAGAAATAAATTGGACGAAGAGATGAATCGGGGAAACTCGCCAAAGAGAAGAAAAAAGAAAACAGATGCTTTCCGCCCTAATTTTTGATATGGCTCCCAAGGATAAAAAAAGCTGCATGAACATTTTAGATAATCATAAAGACGTGAATATAAGCGGGCAGGCGATCAGAATGGTCATCTGCGCCCTCTGCCGGGGAGAAGGGCTTGATCCTTTTGACTTTCTCTCTCCCCTCTCCAAATGTCAAGCATGCCTGGGAAAGGGTCAGGTTGAAGTTGAAGAGCCGCTAAAACAATGCGCTTATTGTGAAGGAACAGGAATTCAACCCTATGGAGCAAGGCCAATGTGCGTTGTCTGCGAAGGCAAAGGAGTAGTAAATATTAGAGAACCGAATGAAATATGTCCTGATTGTATAGGGAGTGGCCGTGCTGGAGATGACGGAATTCCTTGCTTGATATGTAAAGGAAAGGGAGCGGTTGCTAAAAAAGCCTTTTACAAGGGAAAGTAAAAAATGAAAAAGAGCCACTTTGCCTATTTATGGAGGAAAATGTCATGAAAAAGTGCATGTTTGAAGATTTTATCGATGATTATTTATTGAACAGATTAGTTAAGAACAAAGAAAACAAATTCGAGGAGCACTATTTTAACTGCCCCCACTGCTTTGGAAAAATGATGGAAAGACAGGAGTTTATTTCCATAGTCAAGAATATAAGCACTGATACAAACGCAATTGTTCCAAGGTCATCGCGAGGAGCGTTGCAACACGGCAATCCCAGATGAAAAATTGTCATTGCGGGCGACCGGAAGGAACACGGCAATCTCAACCTTTTTTCATGAGATTGCTTCGCTCCTGTAGGGCCCGCAATGACATTATAAAAGTTTGAAAGGTCTGACAATCCCCTTCTAATGGGTGACCCTAATATTTTCTTCTCATAGAATTTCTGCCCATCCTCCAACTCAAAATAATTTGATAAAAGAAGAGATGCAAACACTCCATGTTATTCATTTTTCTTAAAGGGACCATTCTGCCTTCTATTCCTCTGCGTATAGTCGCTTCCTGTTTCAGGATTAACAAAAAATGAAAAATACCCCTAAAACAAAAACGCAACTTATGGAAGAACTGAAAAAATTGCACCAACGAATTCCTGAATTGGGAAAACTAGAATCCGAACGCAAGCTCGCGGAGGAAGAGTTGAAGGAAACATTAGAGGATTTAGAGCGTTCCAACAAGGAACTTGAACAATTTGCCTATGTGGCTTTGCATGATTTACAGAAGCCTTTGCGCGCGGTAGCCCGCCAAAATTAATTCATCATTGTTAATATTTGATAATCCTCTTTTTCAAAAAACAAATTCGTGTCGGCATAATTTATGAATAAAGCAGGTTAATTGAAGCAGAGGAAATTAAGATGAAATTAAGAAGATTCAGCCCAGAGAAATTAAAATCAAAGGGTTTTTCCCTTATTGAGCTCTTAGTAATCGTTGTTATTGTCTCTTTCATGATTCTGGCCATGCTTTCTCTCTATGTTGCCGGACAGCGATATTTTATGACCGGAAGCGCCAGAGCAGATATCCTTCGGGATAACCGGCATGTGCTTAATTATATCTCTCGAGATATTAAAGGAGCAATTCAGGTTCTTCCTGGTTGGGATAGCTATACCACTTCTTCAAGCTGCCTTGTTCTTCAAGTTCCTTCTCTGGATTCGAACAGACTTATAATCGATATTGACAACGAGTTTGACCATATCGTTTATAGCCTAAATTCTGAATCCCCTAATAGGATAGAGAGGATTATAGACGGTAAGGATGGGATTAGTTCCAGAGAAGACAGGACAAGAGTTATGGCTACAAGAGTTAGTTCTTTCCAATTAAGCTCCGGAGGAGTGGACCTTTCTTCGGTATCAGATTTCAATCAGGTTTCCAGCATCGACATCACCCTGATAACGACACAAAATCTTTTAGGTCGTACTTTTCAGGAGACCCTCAAAACCAGTGTGAAGATGCGGAATAAATTTGAATAAGAGAGTACTTATCTTCATCTTTTCTGATAAAAGAAAGAAAATATTCTTTCTCCGCACCGGGAAAATGAAAGGTAAATTTGAATAAAAGAGGCGGGCAAAATGGGTAAAATAAGAAGCAATAATGTTAAAAACAAAAGTATTCAAAGCGATAGCGAAGAACAAGGTTTTATCTTAATTATAGGTGTGATTGTCATGACTGCCTTGCTTCCTCTTGCTTTGTCATTTTTATTACTACTCTCTTTTGATTACAGGCTTACTGAGAAATCCCACAAAGGTTCTGCAGCTTTATCACTGGCTGAGGCTGGAGTTGAAAGAGCAATCTGGGAATTGAATTATGGAGACATTTCGACTTGGGCAGGAAGCACCAATCTGCGGACGATGACCATTTCGTCTTTTCAAGCACCAGGAGGAAATATTATAGGCGATATCGAAATTAGGGTCGAAGAGCCTGATGCAGAGAATCCTATGGTGGAATCTACAGGCAGAGCTGCCTATACCGGCTCTCTCACAGTAGATAGAGCAGTCAGAGTAGCATTAGGGACGGATAAATACAGACCTTGGACTTATGGAATTTTTGGGGATGAGGAATTGGATTTCTCTTCAAATGCAGTGGTAGATAGTTATGATTCAAGGAATGGCTCCTATGACAATCCCGGCAATGTGGGTTCTGATGGACACGTGGGAACCAATGCCTCTCATTATGGGAGCATTGATTTAAGCTCCAATGCCAGAATCTACGGCAATGCTTACTCAGGACCTGAAAGTATCCCGGATTTGGATATAATAACCCGATCCAATTCTCATATTTATGGAGAAAAGCTGTCTTTATCCGAGGAAAGGGACATGCCTTCGGTTTTTCCTCCTGAGGACCTTCTTTATATGGGCGATTATTTTCTGGACAGCCACAGCTCGGATACAATCAGTGAGAGCGGAGCATATACCTCTTTCAGGGTTGAAAGCAACTCTAAGGTAACTATTTTGGCGGACGTTACGCTTTATATAACAGGTGATTTTTCCATGCTGAGCAACACACAGCTGGAAATTGCCAATGATGCACATGTCACACTTTATCTCGGAGGAAGTTTTGAACAGAGGAGCAACTCTCAAATCAATAATTTATCTCAAAATCCTGCCCAACTCGTGGTATTGGGAACAGATAGTTTTAGCGGAATAATGGAGTGGCATTCCAATACCCAATTTTGGGGTTCTGTATATGTGCCCAAGGCTGATGTGTTTTTTGACAGCAATTCCGATTTTTACGGCTCTATTGTGGCTAAATCCTTAGAGTTTAATTCCAAGGCAAGGATTCATTATGACGTCGCTTTAGCTAATTCGGGAATTGATGGCATTGGTGGCTCTCATTACACTGTTAAATCCTGGCAAGAGGTATTTTCCTCAAATAATTAGCCTGAATTATTCATAAAAACTGCCGATACCTTTATATATTTTCAATGACATCTGCCTATTAGCATGATTTATCACGAGGTCGAAGGATTCACTTTATTTTCCAAATTTTCTTTTAATCATAATCGGCATTTTTTACCCTTCGGACAAGCCGATTTGACGACCTTTACTATTATAAAAAGGAGGCTATAACGATGAAAACAGAACAAAAAATGTGGACTAAGAAAAGGGGGTGGATACCTATATCTGACAATAACCTAAAAGATAGCGCCCAGTTGGTTTTTGTATTTGGCGATTCGTCTTTCTTCAAACAGGAAAGATTCTTTGATGAAATCAATGAATTTTATCCTAAGGCAACTATCTTTGGTTGTTCGACTGCCGGAGAAATCGCTGGTGCTCAGGTTTTTGATGATTCCTTAGTTATCACGGCAGTACTTTTTGAACACACAAAGTTACAGTTCGCTAAAACAAAATTAGACAGGATGGAGGAAAGTCTAAAATGTGGTGAATGCTTGGGAGAAGCATTCGAAAAAAAGGGATTAACTCATGTTTTCATTCTCTCAGATGGATTGAATGTTAACGGCAGTGATTTGGTTAAAGGTTTGAAAGGCAAGATCCCGAGCGATGTCGCGGTGACTGGCGGATTATCCGGCGACCAGGATCGATTTCAAGAAACTTTTGTTTTCAGCGACAATCTCCCGGAAAAGAATACGATTATCGCTGTTGGCTTTTATGGCGAACGCCTGAAGATTGGCTATGGCTCGATGGGAGGGTGGGATTCCTTCGGCCCGGACCGCCTGGTAACGTCCTCCAAAGGAAATATTTTGTATGAATTAGACGGCAAGCCTGCCCTGGATTTATACAAAAAATATCTGGGCGAACAGGCAAAAGGCCTGCCCGCTACGGGGCTGCTCTTTCCGTTGAGCCTTCGATTGAAAGATAAAGACACAGGTTTGGTTCGCACAATTTTATCTGTTAACGACAAGGACAAAAACATGACTTTTGCGGGAGATGTGCCTGAGGGTGCCTATGTTCGTTTGATGAAGTCAAATTTTAACCATCTCATCGATGGAGCGTGCGGCGCCGCGAAAATGAGCTGCGAATCGTTTGGATCGGATACGCCGGATCTCGCTATCTTGATCAGTTGTGTAGGACGCAAGCTGCTGTTAAAACAAAGAGTGGAGGAAGAGACAGAAGGGGTTCAGGACATATTGGGAAAAAGTGCGACTTTAACAGGCTTCTATTCTTACGGTGAAATATGCCCTGTCGTTCCGACTGAAAAGGAGTGTGAGCTTCACAATCAAACGATGACTATTACGACTTTCCTTGAAAGATAGGCTCCTGAAAAACCTAATTTTCTATTGATTTCAATCACAGAATGAACAAGCTGCTTCAACGTCAAATCAAAAAGTTTACGAGAGGTTCCGACTCTCTCCATGAAGAAATAAAACCGCTACTCTATGGGATAAGTGACGCTTATGACAGTTTTGATATCGACCGCTCTCTGATAGAGAGATCTCTGGATCTTAGTTCCAAGGAACTCACGGATGCCAATAAGCGTTTGCGCCAAGAAGCAGAGAAACATAAGGCCATCATAGATAAGTTAAAATCTATACTTACCTCATTAGCGCCCGACCTCAATCATTTTTCAAAGGAATCATCTAAGGATGACGCCACATATTTCATCAATTTCATTTCGAAACTAATTGACGAACGCAAGAACACAGAAAAAGCACTGAAGAATGCCTATAAGAAACTCAAAGACACCCAAAACGAGCTTATCCAGGTGGAAAAACTAAAAGTCATCGGCAGGTTAGCGAGCGGAGTGTCTCATGAGGTAAAGAATCCTTTGGCGATGATACTTTTGGGAGTTCAATATCTTAGAAAAAAAATAAAGTCGAAGGATAGGAAGGTCGTCTTGACATTAAAACATATGGAAAAGGCCATTGAGAGAGCGGATAAAATCATAAAAGGATTATTGGACTTTGCCAGCCTGTCAAAATTGGATATAAAACAGGAAAATTTGAATTCTATTGTGGAAGAGTCGCTGCGCTTGGTAAAGATTCAATTTGACAAAAATTGCATTCGAGTTGAGACTGATCTTAAAGAAAATATCCCAAAAGTCAAAATAGATAAGAATAAGATTGAGCAGGTATTCATAAATATTTTTATGAATTCTAGTCATGCCATGCATGATGGCGGGCAGCTGACTGTAAGGACTTATTCTAAGAAGCTAAAAAAGCCCGGCAAAGATGGGGACCGCAGACAAAACGATCTTTTTAAACCTGGAGAAACCATGGTGATTTCTGAAATCGCAGATACGGGTCCAGGTATTCCTAAAAATATTCTGGACAAAATTTTTGACCCATTTTTTACTACCACACGAGACAAAGGAGGAACAGGGTTGGGATTATCAATTGTCCGGAACATAATTCAGATGCACTACGGAAAAATAGAGATAAAAAATAATGCAAAAGGTGGAATAAAATCAACATTGTTTTTTAAAGTCTAAAACGGGGAGACAAATGAGATGGAAAAGAAAAAAATATTAATTATCGATGATGAAGAGGATTTCTGTCAGATGATGGAATTTAATCTTGAAGATTCTGGCAAATATGAGGTTAGGATGGAGACAAAAGGAAAAAAGGCCTTGGCCGCCGCCAAAGAGTTCAAACCAGCTCTTATCTTTTTAGATATCGTGATGCCGGATATTCCCGGGGATGAGGTGGCTCAGCAATTGAGATCCGATGAGATGACAAAGGATATTCCCGTTGTCTTTTTAACGGCTCTCGTTAGAGGAAATGAAGTCGCTTCTCAAGATGGCATTATCGGAGGGAATCCTTTCATTGCCAAGCCGGTTTCCATAGAAAAACTCATAGATTGTATTGAAAAAAACACAAGAAATTAAGACTCCCATTTCTCTACGAATCTTTCTTTTTTATATGCCGGATAAGTTCTTCATAATTTTACACAGCTTCTCCTTTTTTGTGCTCATATTAATAAGAATTTGGTTTCTGCGAAACTCAAGACTCTGTGGGAGAAATCGTCTGTGGCTGTGCCACCATCGGCTATAAAGCTCTTTTGAAATATTTCAGGTTCATCATAGTAGTGAGGACCTGAACGATTGACATGAGGAAGCCACATCCGTTTTTATAGATTTATGGCCATAGTTATGGAATTTTTTTCCGGAATACAAGATCAAGTAATTCTTTATTCTATTCTCCTCTGCTCTTTTATTTATTGAAAATAAAAGAATTATGATCATTATATTTTTTAAGTTTCTTTATTTACAATGTTGGCATTTTTTTTGCTGTGCACATCAAGAGCAGCAGTTTTGCAAATAACATCCTTAAAAATGTAAGAAATGGCCAAGTTAAAAAATTATAAAGAATACTTTGCTATTTTGAAAAAAGATCCATCAGAATTTCATAATTTTTTGGAGGCCGGCAGGGAAAGCATTGAGGTGGAGGCCAATAAGTCAATCATAGCACCTTCACGGTCATCCTGCCCAAAGGCAAATAATAAAGGAGCGCCAAGATGAGTGAACGGAGAAGGGTCCTGTTTTTGATTATTATTATGTCGATTATTGTTTTGACTGTCGGCGGAATCGCAATTGCCATGCTATACCGAACAGCGCTCAAAGAGCAAAGGGCTCGATTAGTAGAGACCGCACAAAGCCAGGCCCGGCTATTGGAGGCAGTTGCCCGGTTTGACGCTGTCTACAGCCAGGATTATCCCGGTGGTTCAGAAGCAGCCACATTGAGCCAAATCCGTAATGCACGCAATAACTACATCGGGTTTGGTGAAACGGGGGAATTCACCCTTGCCAGACGTGAGGGCGATCTCATAGTCTTCCTACTCAGCCATCGCCACCATGACCTGAACAAACCCAAACCGGTGCCCTTCAACTCCGGGTTGGCAGAGCCGATACGACTATCTCTCTCGGGGAAATCAGGGACAGTGGTCGGACTGGATTACAGGGGCGAAACTGTTTTAGCGGCCTATGAACCAGTCGCAGTGTTGGACCTGGGTATTGTGGCCAAGATCGATATGGCAGAAATCCGCGCACCGTTCATAAGAGCTAGTGTGATAGCCGGACTTTTCGCAATTATGGTAATTCTTATAGGGGCCTTGTTGTTTATGAGGATTACCAACCCAATGATTAAGCTCTTGACGGAAAGCGAAGAGAAATACAGAACTCTTGTTGAAAGTGCAACAGACGTGATTTATATGATTGACAAGAATAATAAAGTATTGTCCGCGAATAAAGCAGCGGCAAGGCTTTTTGGTAAGGAACAGAAGGAGATAACAGGCAAATCAATTCTTGATTTATTGCCAAAAGAAATTGCAGCAAATTATTCAAAAAGCTTGAAAAAAGTGTTTGAAACAGGCACACGAAGTTTTCACGAATCAAAAATGGTTGTTGGTGAAAGAGAAACATGGATAAGTGCCAATCTTAGTCCAGTGATAGATTATAAAGGAAGTGTGCAGGCAGTAATGGGCGTGACCAGGGACATCACCGAGCGGGCGATGATGGAAAAGGAAGCACAGCGGCGAGCGGCTCAGGCAGCGCTGATCTATAAAGCAGGTCAGCGTGTGAGTGGCGAGTTGGAACTGGAAGCAGTGTTGTCTGAAATCGTGTCTGCCGTGCGTGATGCCTTTGATTACTATCATGTAATGCTGGTTACGGTTGATGAGGAGACCGGACTCCAGACTGTGCGGTCCATCGCAGGCGTCAATGCCGATTCCCTTCCAAACGATCAACTCATACTTCCTAGCGGGAAAGGGATGACAGGGAATGCGGCAGCTACAGGCGAAACTCAGGTCAGCAGTGATGTCAGTCGTGACCCTCATTACTTACAGGATGCAGAAGAAATAAAGTCGGAGCTCGCAGTACCTATCAAGAGAGGTGAGAAGGTCATTGGAGTGCTCGATATACAGAGTGACAGACTCGATGCTTTTAATGAGGCTGACGTAACTGCTATGGAGACCCTAAGTACCCAAATTGCCACAGCCATCGAGAACGCCCGGCTCTACGAGCAGGCGCAGCAAGAAATCTCAGAGCGCAAGAAGACTGAGGAAACGCTTCAGCAGCGAACGCATGACCTTGGCGAGAGAGTCAAGGAACTAAGTTGTCTTTATGGGATAGATGAGATTGGTAGAAAAGAGGGGGTAACAATTGAGGAAGTACTTAAAGAAACTGTTCGAATTATTCCGCCCAGCTGGCAGTATCCGGAAATTACAGAAGGGCGCATTACTTATGAGAATAAGAAATATAAAACCGGGAAGTTCAAGCAAACAAAATGGATGCAGAGAGCAGATATTATCGTCAACAACAAAAAAGCGGGATTGATAGAAGTCTGTTATTTAGAGGAAAAACCGGAAAGCGATGAGAGCCCATTCCTAAAAGAAGAGAGGAATTTGATAAATGCTATCGCTGAGCGAATAGGGCAAATCATCGAGCGCACGCGTACCGAGGAAGATTTAAAAGAATCTGAAGAGAGATACAGAGCTTTATTTGAAGCATCTCCTGACGGGATAATGATAGCAGACCTGGGAACAAACAAATTCATGTATTCCAATCCGGCTGTATGCAGGATGTTAGGCTACAGTGATAAAGAATTAAGAGGAATGAGTATAGTGGATATCGCTCCTAAAGAGGAACTAAAGTATGTGCTTTCTGAGTTTGAGGCTCAGGCAAGAGGAGAAAAGATGCTAGCGGAGGATATTCCCTTCTTAAAAAAAGATGGAACCATAACGTACGTTGATATCAATTCAGCAAAATGTTTAGTTGATGGAAAAGAAAGTATCATAGGTTTCTTTAGAGATATCAACGAGCGAAAGCGGGCTGAAGAGGCTATCCAGAGAGAGACAACTAAACTTTCAGCAATTATATCCGGCATGGAAGAAGGTATCGTATTTGCTGATAATCAGGAAAAAATCGTTGAGGTGAATGAGTATTTCCTCAATCTTGTTAACAAAGATAAGTCAGAACTTTTAGGCAGGAAACTCTGGGACTTTCATCAGGGTAAAACTGCTAAAGAATTAAAAATCTTAATCAAAAATTTCAAGCAAAAGACAAGCTCTCCGCCACTTATAATCCAAAGACCACTAGGTCACATGGAAACAGTTTTTCGCATCCAACCCATCTATAGAAATAAGCAATATGACGGAGTCATATTCAACCTTATAGATGTCACTGAATTGATTTCAGCCCAGAAGGAAGCTCAAGCTGCTAATCGAGCCAAAAGCGAATTCCTGGCCAACATGTCACATGAAATTCGCACACCCTTGAACGGGATTTTCGGTATGACAGAGCTTGCCCTTGACACAAAACTCACTCCTGATCAGCGTGAGTACCTCGAAGCAACTAAGATATCCGCTGAATCGTTAATGCAGATAATCGACGACATCCTTGATTTCTCCAAAATTGAAGCAAGAAAGATCGAGCTCGAGCCCGTTAACTTTAATCTGCGCGACTCCATTGGCGGCATGCTCTCTTCCCTTGCCCTCCAGGCCCACAATAAGGGACTGGAACTTGCGTATTTTATTCCGCATGATATTCCCGAAAGACTCATCGGTGATCCGGGTCGTCTGCGCCAGATTCTCATCAACTTGACCAACAATGCCATCAAGTTCACAGAGAAAGGTGAAGTCGTAGTAAACATTAAAAAGGCGTCGCAGACAAAACAGAAGACTACTCTGCATTTTGCCATAACCGATACCGGAAGCGGTATTCCTAAGGCGAAGCAGCAGCTGATCTTTAATGCCTTTGCCCAAGCCGACGGCTCTACGACGCGAAAATACGGCGGCACCGGGCTTGGCCTTGCCATATCAAAGCAACTGGTAGAACTTATGGGAGGCCGGATTTGGGTGGAAAGTAAAGTCGGAAAGGGCAGCACATTTAACTTCACAGTGGATTTAGACCTTCAGAAAGGTAAGGCAGAAGAACTGATTCCGGTAAAACTCGAAGACTTGAAAAATCTTCATGTCCTGGTGGTAGACGACAACGCTACCAACCGGTGCATCCTTAAAGAGATGCTCACCAACTGGCAGATGAAGCTCACAGAGGCAGAAAGCGGGCGAAAAGCATTGGCCGCTGTAGAGCAAGCCGCGAAGGCCGGAAAGCCTTTCTCTTTTTTCCTTATCGACTCCCATATGTCCGGGATGGATGGCTTTACTCTGGCCAAGAAAATCAAAGATAACCCGGATCTGGCTGCAGCCTCCATTGTGATGCTTACATCTGGCAGCGCCCGGGGCGATGCAGCACGCTGTCAAAAGCTCGGTATCTCAGCTTACCTGACGAAGCCGATCAAACAGTCGGAGTTACTGGATGCCATCATGCTCGTACTCGGCACCTCTCCTAAAAGAAAAAAGCAGGTTCCTTTGATTACCAGAGATACAATAAGAGAGTCCCGCCGACGCTTTCGCCTACTCCTGGCCGAAGACAACATCATCAATCAAAAAGTGGCTGTGCATATTCTTGAGAAGAACGGCCACAAAGTTTCTGTGGCTAATAACGGCCGGGAAGCCCTTCGAGCCCTAAATAAGGGCC
>DRHQ01000037.1 GCA_011049545.1 Candidatus Aminicenantota bacterium
ACCTATGAGATTTTCACTGCTATCGACTCAATTGCTCGATATGTGAGATCAGGAATTTAAACCACTCCCAGTTCTTTTAATTTTTCTTCGATGATTGATTTCTGTTTTTCGTATCGAGTGAATACTTCCTCGAGCTCATTCAACAAAAAATCAAGCTTGGTTTTAGAGGAGTGAATATTTTTTGAAAGTTCGACAATTCTAGCACTTTCTTTAGTCTTTGTGACTTCGATGATCTCATTGTTCATCTTGTTCAATGCTGCTTCCTCTGTTTCGATGGCCAGTTCGAACTCATTGATCTTTTTCTCTAGGGGTTTAAGAATCTTGGAGCGTTCTGTATAAAGTTCAGATCTTTTTTTCCTAAGATCTCTCTTGTCAAACGTTTTTAAATTGTTATATTCTTTTTTTGATTCATAGACTTTTTTAGCTTCCTCCTGCCAACCGATTTTCTCCAAGAAGCTCTGGTAGTTTCCTTCGTGAACCCTGACTTCATCTCCCTGGAAAATAATTAGTCTTTCTGATAGGGCGTGGAGAAACATCTCGTTGTGAGTTACCAAAATCACGGTTCCCGCGAAATTATCCAGGGCTGCCAGGAGAGCATCTGAAGACTCCAGGTCGAGATGATTGGTTGGCTCATCAAGAATTAACAAATTTGTCGGAAATGCAATGATTTTCCCCAGAATGACCCGGCTTTTTTCTCCTCCAGAGAGGACATGGATTCTTTTAAGGGCATTGTTGCCTTCGAACATCATCAATCCGCATATATATCTGGCCTGCTTAGGATCATTATCAGGGAGGACTGAAGCGATCTCTTCCAGAACAGTATTGTTTTCTGAAAGATCATGAACATTGGCCTGCTCATAATACCCCGCAGATACAGCAAGTGGTGTTGATATTGTGCCGCTTTGAGGTTCTAGAAAGCCAGCCAGGAGTTTAAGAAGGGTGGTTTTTCCTTTTCCATTCTTGCCTATAACGAGAATCCTGTCTTTTGTTTGGATGCTGATGGTGAAATTATTGATCAATGGTTTTTGAGGTTCAAAAGAAAAGGAAATATTGGAGACATTGCAGACATACTTACTGTGTAAGGATTTGGTTTTAAATGAAAAATCGAGGGAACGGATCTTATCGAGCTTTTCTCGTTTTTCCATTTTTTCAATGCTTTTTATTCTCGACTGGACGAGACCTCCAAGCCGTGCTTTGGCTCGAAAGCGGGTGATAAACAACTCAGCCTCTCGCAGCTTACGCTCATCGTTTAGGCGAGTTTTCTCATAGGTCTCTTCATCCTGGGCAATTTGGGTGTAATACTTTTTTGTATTCCCCTGAAGCTTGCGGACCTTTTTCCGGTGAATGCCTAGGGTGTGAGTGACGACTTTGTCCATGAAGTTCCTGTCGTGGGTAATAAGCATGATTTCTCCAGTCCAGCCCTTTAAGAACTGAGAGAGCCAGCGGATAGACATGATATCCAGGAAGTTATTCGGCTCATCAAGAAGAAGGAGGTTTGCTTCGGATAGCAGGACTTTAGCAAGGTTGATTCGAACCTGGAATCCCGCAGAAAAGTCATAGGGATTTCGAAAAAAATCTTGTTTCTCGAAGCCCAGGCCGGACAGGACCTTTTCTGCCTTCCACAGCTGACTCTGCTCGGAAGGTGGAAGACCCTTTGCTGTCTCAGATATTACAGATTCTTCAGAAAAATCGATCTTTTGTTTGAGATAGCCGATTCGGTAAAACTTTGGAATAATTATTTGTCCTGAGTCAAGCTCCTCCTCTCCGTTGATCATCCTTAAAAGAGTAGTTTTGCCGTTTCCATTCCGCCCGACAACTCCCACTCTGTCTTTCAGGTTGATCTTAAAGCTGATGTCTTCAAAGAGGATTTGTTTTCCATAGCTTTTAGAAAGTTTTTCAACAGCGATCATTATGTCCTTTTTATTGTATCATCCCAAATCTCATAAATTTGTCAAATTTCACTTTTTACAAT
>DRHQ01000038.1 GCA_011049545.1 Candidatus Aminicenantota bacterium
AATACATCCCACCAGCTGATCATCCATGGAGAAGACATAATCCTTCGCTTCATCACAACTCTTTTCGAGAGAGGATTTAGACCATGACAAAACCGGAAATATTTGCTTTGCCCGGAACAGGAAGTATTCGCTTTGCCTTGACACTCAGTATCTTGGTTTTGACATCTGAGTTATCCTATGCTATAGCTTTCCTTTCTTCATTATAATTATATTATCTGAGGGAAGCCTAATAATTTCGTAGCAAACATTTAGTTTTCGTAAATAGAGACAGTTATGAAGGCCAGTAATAATACAGAAAAAAATTCGGTCTCCTCAATATTGGCAGCCCTGAGATCATATGATGGATGCGAATTGGACGTAAGGCTAACAAGAGACAGAGTTTTGGTCCTTTACCACAATGCTAAGTACAATGGCCGGAGACTTCTCGAAACAGATTTCAAGGACCTTAAGGGAGTACAGGCTCTCCAGGAACTTATCGACCATCCTCAGGTAATAAAATCAATCAATGATAATGGCAAAACACTCTGGATAGAGACAAAAGAAGATACCACTTTAGGAAAGAAAAAAGATCCTGTTTATTGCCAGGAATTGGCCAGAAGTATCACAGAACAATTAAAAGACTCTGACCTGAAATCAAAAAATATGCGCATCATTTCTTTCAGTTCAGAGATCTTGAAACATATAAGTGGTTTCCGCACCTGCAGGATAATCCCTTACATTTTTACTAGAGCTGATTCAATAATCCAATATTACAACCACAAGACAATCCTCCAGATGTTTAAATCGCTTCGAAAATACATCCTGGATACTGAAAAAATGGGAATTGGTGGTCTTCTTTTCTATAGGCGGTATTTGCGGGGATTCTTCTCCCTTTTTCAGCCATCACTGGATGAGATCAGATCGATAGGAAAGGAAGATTTCATGCTGGGGATCGGTGCAAAAACATTCGAAGAAGAAAAATTCTTTAAGGATGTTGTTTGTGTAACTGATTATCGTGGAGAGCGAGTAGGTGGAAGAGGAAAGGATGCTGGACCTCTTATTTGCCACAGAGGATTATAATTCTTTATTATCAACAAAGTATTTGGTGCCAATTAAAATTGTAGGGGTTTCCAATTAAAATTGTAGGGGTTTGATTTATCAAACCCACCTTTAAAGCTATAATAAATTAACTAAAATCGATGATTATTGTTGGGGAAAGACCTAATTCCAGCACACGTTCTGCCTTGGATGCCATAAATCTAAATGTTCTGAGTTTTTCAAATATAAAGGCTTGATCCCCTACGTATTCTTGTTTAACTTATTCTGTTGGGTAGATGATGAAAGGATTACTCAAGTTATTTAAAAAAAAGAAACCAAAGTGGGCTTTAGTCCTTATGGGAGGCGGTTCAAGAGGACTGGCACACATAGGGATTCTTGATGTTCTCCAAAAAAATGAATTGACTCCAGATATTATCGTAGGAACATCCATGGGAGCTGTAATCGGAGGGCTTTTTGCATCTGGGATTTCTCCAGCAAAATTGAAAGAGATAGCGAACGATTTTAATTTAAATAATTTTATCGAAAGACCTCACCTTCCTTTTTTATCAAAAAAAAGCCAAATCAATATTTTAGATTTCCTTTTGCTCGAAAGTTACAAGAGCAGGCTTCTGAAGAAATTGGGACTCAATAGGGAAGATAAAATGGAAGCCTATTTAAGAAATCTAATAGGAGAAGTTTGCATAGAAGAGCTACCTGTGAAATTTGCATGTAATGCACTTGATTTAATATCAGGAAGAGAGATTATTTTCGAAAATGGAAAACTCTATAAGGCTCTTCGGGCAACAATGTCTCTGCCGATCTTATTTGAACCAACAAAAATTGACAATATGCTGCTCCTGGATGGAGGAGTTCTCAATAATGCTCCGGTGGGAATAGCAAAAAATCTGGACGCACAGAAGGTAATTCTTGTGGATGTGCATAAAGATATAAAAGAAGTTGCAACAGAAGAAATAAAGAATACATTCCAACTTCTTCACAGGATGGTGGAGACTATGGTGGCCTATACAACAGAAGATAAAATAAACAGAGCGGATCTTGTAATAAGAATTGATTTAGAAATGGATGCACTTGATTACTCTGACTATATAAGGATAGTGGAAACAGGAGAGAATATCGGCAATGAAAATATTGATAAAATCAAGAAACTTATTTCCTAAAAATATAAAACTATGACCAAATCGAAGCCTTTCTCGCAGGTAAAACTTATCTGCGGGATCATTGCCTCCAAAGAAGCTTCTTTTAAAAAGGCAGAAGAACGCCTTGTACGGCTTTATGGTTCTTTGGACATAACAAGTCCTTTAATCACCTTCAATACTACGGATTATTATGAAAAACAGATGGGCAAGAATTTAAAAAAACAATTTTTAAGCTTTGCCAGCCTTATTTCACCTGAAAAATTAGGTGAGATAAAGCTTCGGACAAACGGACTCGAAGAAGAAATAAGAGAAGAATTAAAGGAAAGACTAAGAGTTGTAAACCTTGATCCTGGCTATTTGACTCAGGCGTCTTTAATCATGGCCACAGCTAAAAATTTCGCTCACCGCATACCTCTTCAACAGGGAATTTACGCCCATGTTGAATTATTATTCAGCAAAACAGGCATCAAAACTCTGGACTGGACTTACCCCGATTATAGAAGCAAAAAATATAAGGATTTTCTCCTGGAAACCAGGCAGATTTATCTTTCTCAGCTAGCGAATTTGTAATACGCTTTGCCCTCTTTATTACCGATTGCTTTCCTCAACAATAATCATCGGTTTAAGTTAATTTTATTTTAATTATCAAAAGGTGGACTTGATAAATCAAGCCCCTACAATCTTATTCATTAAAGTCATGATAAATCCAATCCCTACGTTTTTATTCAAGGTGGACTTGATAAATCAAGCCCCTACAATTCTATTCAATAAGGATTTGGCGAAACAAACCCATCCATTTTAATCTTCGTCAATATCGAGTGCGGAGATTTCTCTCAACTTTTCAACAATTTCTGGAAGCTCTTCCAATACGGTCTTTATATCCTCTTCTGTATTAAAACGGCCCAATGACATACGGACGGAGGATCGGGCAACTTCAGGCTTAAGGCCAATTGCCTCGAGAACATGAGAGACGTCCTCAGCTCCCTCGCTGCAGGCAGAGCCGGTTGAGACATAGATTCCCTTTGTGGCCAGAGATAAAAGAATGGCTTCTGCTTCAAGATTATAGAAAGAAAAATTCAAAGTCCCTTTCATTCTATTTTTCTCATGGCCGTTGAATTTCACCTTGGGTATTTTTTCCTCAATTCCCTTCTTAAGTTGTTCTGACAGCTTTTTTGTCCGTTTTTTATCCTTATCTTTTCTCTCTGTCATTACCCTTACAGCTTCTCCAAAACCAACAATACCGATTGTATTTTCAGTCCCTGCCCTCATTTCTCTCTCTTGAGATCCTCCATAAATAAGAGGCCAGATATTTGTTCCTTTTCGAATATAGAGAGCACCAACTCCTTTAGGTCCATAGATCTTATGAGCTGAAATCGAAAGCAGATCAACACCCAGCTTGTTAACATTGACATCTATCTTGCCGAAAGCCTGAACAGCATCGGTATGAAACAGAACTCCTCTCTCTTTTGCAATTTTACTTATCTGCTCGATTGGCTGGATTGTTCCCACCTCATTATTAGCATACATGACTGAAATAAGGGATGTCTGAGGAGTAATTGCGTTCCTGAGAAAATCAATATCCACAGTTCCATATTTATCTACCGGAACATAGGTGACTTTCAGTCCCTTCTTCTCCAGATAATCAGCTGAATTCATGATAGCAGGATGTTCGATGGCCGAGGTGATAATTTCGTTTTTTTCAGGGAAAGCATCAAGAACTCCCCGGATGGCAAAATTATCTGCTTCTGTTCCTGATGCAGTAAAGATAATCTCAGTCCTCACAGCCCCTATGGCCTTGGCGATGACTTCCCGGGCTTCGGTGATGATTTCTTTGACTTTTCTTCCGATAGGGTAGAGTGAAGACGGATTCCCGAAGTGTTCTTTGAGAAACTGAGACATTTTTTCCGCGACAGCTGGATCTAGAGGAGTTGTCGCGTTGTTATCTAGATATATCATTTAAAACCTCGTTTATCGTTTGAGTTGTAAATAATGCGAGTTTGATAAATCAAGCTCCTACAAGCTAATCAAATCCCTTCAAATTAATCAAGCTCTTGCGCTTCAATCAAACTCCTGCCAATAGATCAAGTTCCTCTGTTTCTCATTCGTCCAAAGGATTCATAACCAGACCGGACTTGAGCTTGGGAAAAAAATCGGTGGATTTTTGGGGCATAACCTCTCCATTCTCGACGACTTCTCTAATTTGATGAAGAGTAACAGGCTTCATGAGAAAAATGATTTGAAATTCTCCTTGCTCGACCTTTCCAATCCCCTGGTCAAGATTCCTGATGTAGCTCACGTTGTTCTCCAGGGAAAAAGGTTCAGAGGATAAAGCCTGGAGCTTATCAATGATGAGAGAATGGAGAATAGCAACATCCAAACGTTTCCATTCTTTGGATCTATCTTCGGTTATTTCTTTCTCTAAGAGATCTTCAGACTTGAGATTAAAGATGAAAAACTTCTTAAATTGAGAAACATAGGCGGCAAAAGCATGGGTGCCGTTGAGTATTTTATTTTGAACTTCTTCAAGCTTGGATTTATCTGAAGTGTCGGGCCAGTCAACCTCAGAAATTTCAAAATAGGGGAGGAGGAGATTCTTGAGCCCCTCACCTGAAAGTTTATCCAGGCCCTTTACCAGTCTGTAAGTAGGAAGAATCATCATCCCTGGATCTTCAAGCTTAAAAAGAGTCATCATGATGTAGTTGAACGGCTCATCGCCCTTAGCTTCTTTCGCCTCTTCGAGGATTTCCTTCTGATAGTTGAGGGAAGTTTCATAACGGTGATGCCCATCGGCAATGATCAACACTTTATCTGCCATAGCTTCCTGAAGCCTCTGGACTGTCTCTTTATTTTTAATTATCAATATCCTATGTTGAAAATTAGCTTCATCTCTCATTTCTGCTCCGAGTTCGGCTTCTTGCTTTGCTCTTTCGATAGCCTGAGAGACAGTGTCTTGGTCGTCCTTGTAAAGGAGAAAGATCTGACCTGTGTTGGTGTTTGTAGCCCGCAAGAGATTCAACCTGTCTATCTTATGTTTGGGAAAAGTCTTCTCGTGCGGGAGGACTTTTCTCGAAGAGAATTCTTCAAGTTTTACCCGAGCAATAAGTCCGGTCCTTCTTTTCTTTTCTCCTTTGACCTGGAATTCCTGTTCATAAAGATAGAGAGCATCTTGATCTTCTCTGATAAGAAGGCCGTCCTTCTCCCATTCATCCAGGTAAATCTTAGCTCTTTTATATTTATCCTTTTCAGAATGCTCAGGATCATCATCTTTTCCCAGGATAATTCTTACGACATTATAAGGATTCCTTCTGTAATAATCTTCTTGAAGAGCAGGAGGGATCCGGTCATAGGGTTCCGTTATGACCTCTTCTAGTTTTATTTTTTGAGTGTTATATCGTAATCCTTTAAAAGGTCTTATTTCTGCCATTTTATCTCCGTTTTAATACCAATCTTTTTGAGCTAATTGCTTATGATACCTGCACCATCCGTGAAAAATGAAAATGCTATTTTAAATTATTCCTAAGCTAACCTCTCTTTTAAGATCTCGATAACCTCCATAGCTGCTCTTTTTTGGCCTTCCTTGGCAGCAGCACCGATATGAGGAGTTGCAATCACATTTGGGTTATCGACCAAAGAGAAATCATCCGGTGGTTCTTTCTCGAATACGTCTAAACCTGCGGCTCTGACTTTTCCAGATTCAAGAGCTCGGAGAAGTGCTTTTTCGTCCACAGTCCCTCCGCGGGAGACGTTGATGATTATAACTCCATCCTTCATTTTTTCTAATTCAGCGTCGCTTACTATATGCTTCGTTTCTTCTGTTAAAGGCACATGAAGAGTTATAATGTCTGCCTGGGCAATAAGTTCTTCAAGGCCAACCTGTTTTACATCAAGATCTATTTTTACTTCAATTACATCATAAGCAATGACTTTCATCCCAAAAGCGAGGGCGCGCTTGGCGACCTCCAGACCGATTCTTCCTATGCCGATTACTCCCAGGGTTTTTCCGTAAAGCTCTGTTCCTGAGAGAACCTTTTTCTCCCACTTGTGCTCTTTCATGGAAAGATTAGCTCTGCCGTGGTTTCTGACAGCAGCTAACATCAATCCAAAAGCATGTTCTGCTACTGAGATAGATGTGGCAGCGGGCGTATTTGTAACCTGAATTCCTTTCTCTTGAGCTGCAGCAACATCGATGTTATCAAGACCTATTCCGGCCCTAATTATGAGCTCCATGTTTGAGGCGGCCTCGATAGCATTTTTAGTGACTTTAGTGGCGCCTCTGACGACAGCAGCATGAAACTCGGGGATTGTTTTGATCAATTCCGCCTCATCCATTCCTGTTTTTAAAGTGACTTCAAAACCCGGAATGGATTTGAGTTCTTCAAAAACTTCCGGGCTTAAAGAATCAGCTACGAGTATTTTTTTCATTCCCAATTCTCCTTTAAAATAGCTTCCGCTGCTCCTATTGCGCTTCCTAGCTTAAATTCATACCCGAGCTCAGAGAGTGTCATCTCAAGCGCTGTGAGAGCAGTTATTACATCGAAGCCTCCCATGTATCCAAGGTGGGCTATCCGGAACATCTTTCCTTTGTATGGCTCTTGGCCACCTGCGATATAGGCCATGTATTTTCCCTGCATGGTTTTGACAAGTTTTAGACCGTCAACTCCGGCAGGAACATTAACAGCTGTCAGAATGTTTCCAGGGCTTTTAGAGAGAAGCCCCAGACCGATAGCTTTTACTCCTGCTCTTGTAGCATCTCCCAGAATTCGATGATGTTCAAAAAGCTTCTCCAATCCTACTGATTTAATAATATCCAGAGCTTTTTTCTGCTGGATGACGAGCGAAATTGCAGGAGTATACGGCGTTGTTCTTTTTTCCAAATTCTTTTTATATTTTTTGGCGTCAAAATAAAATTTTGGTAGAGTTGATTTTTCCACTAAATCCCAGGCCTTGGAACTAAAAGAAAGATAAGCGAGACCGGGCGGGATCATAAATGATTTTTGGGAACCCGCAACCATAACATCCACTCCCCATTCGTCCATGGGGCAGGGAGTAGCACCAAGGCCAGAGATTCCGTCAACGACCAGGATTGCATCTGCCTTGGCTAAAACCTCTCCGTATCCTTGAATGTCATAAACTGTCCCCGAAGAAGTTTCAGAAAGAGTTGCAAAAACTGCCTTTGTTTCAGGGTTGGCTTTTAGTTCATCTGTAAGTTGGTCTTTGGAAAAAGGCTCACCCCATTCTACAGAAACCTCTCTGACGTCTACCCCATAACTCGTGCAGATTTGACCCCATCTTTCGCCGAATTTTCCTCCGTTAAGAACGATCACTTTATCGCCTGGGCTGAGAGTATTGATAACAGCAGTTTCCATGGCTCCTGTTCCTGAAGATGTTAAAACGAAAACATCTTGCTCTGTTCCGAATACATACTTTAGCCCCTCCGTCACTTCCATAAAAATACCTGAAAATTCAGGAGTTCGGTGATGGATAATGGGATTCGCAGCTGCAGCAAGCACCTCTTCAGGAACAGGCGTAGGGCCGGGAGAGAGAAGGTAATATTTTTTTATCATATGAGTCCTCCTTTTATTATAATGTGGCTAATCTTTCCCTGTGAGATTATTATATCTCTCAAGGAGCGATTATTATAAAACAATTAAAATCTAGCGGGATGAATAACACTAACTTAAAACATATAAATTTGGAAAAACCCAACAATTTAAATTAACAAAAATTGGGGTATCAGTCAATCAAAGTTGGATTAATATTTCTGTCAGGAGAGCGGTTCTCTCTATAAGAGATGAGAGAATAAGGTGTTCATTTTCAGCATGAATTCCTTCTCCGTCAGGACCCAGGCCATCCAGGGTAGCGATTCCCAGGCTGGAAGCAATAGAAGCATCAGAGCCTCCTCCAGCTTTACCCGTATCCAGCTTCATATTCAAAGATGAAGCAATTTTTCTGACCTCTATGAGGAGATCCGCCGAAGCTTCTGTTTTTTCCATTGGAGGAGTAGAACTCTCGATAGAAAATTTGATTTTAGCGCCCTTGAGGATTGGTTTCAGTTGCTTCATATAGGTGACGAGTTTTTCCTTCTGGATTTTCTCCCAGAACCTTATATCCAGAATAGCCCATGCTTTTTCAGCCACTATATTTGG
>DRHQ01000039.1 GCA_011049545.1 Candidatus Aminicenantota bacterium
CTCTTACCTCACCTTTTCACCCTTACCCCACGAAATGAGCGAAACCGTCATTTCATGAGGCGGTATATTTTCTGTGGCACTTTCCTCCGGTCGCCCGGAGTCGCTGTTAGCGACCATCCTGTCCTTTGGAGTTCGGACTTTCCTCTCCCTCTTTCTCACGAAGAGAAGAAGGGGCAACCGCCTCGCCTACTCCAGCCGCTATTTTTATTCCATAATGTTCTAACTTCTTGTAAAGATTGCTACGCGGCGTATCTATTTCCCTTGCGGTCTGAGATATATTCCAATTGCTCTCCTCAAGCTTGGCTAAAATAAAATCTTTCTCAGCTAACTCCCTGAATTCTTTCAGCGTTTTTATTCCCTTTGCTTCGGGAAGATATATGCCTATTTCTCCTTTGATACGCTTCGGTAAATCTTGCCTTTTTATTATATCTGCCTCGGTCATAATAATCAATCTTTCCACTACGTTTTTCAGTTCCCGAATATTTCCTTTCCAGGGGTATTTCATTATTGTTTCTAGCGCATCCTCTGAAAATTTTTTCACTTTAAAATTATTTTCCTCTGCATAAATCTGGCTAAAATACTCAACAAGAAGAGGGATGTCCTCTTTTTTCTCCTTCAAAGAAGGAGAATAAATGGGAATAACATTCAGACGGAAATAAAGGTCTTCCCGGAATGTCCCCTCCTTTTTTTCTTTTCCTAAATCCTTATTAGTAGCAGCTATTACTCTGACATCTACCTTATTGATTCTGCTCGAGCCAACCTTTTGAACTTCCCCTTCTTCAAGAACGCGCAAAACTTTGGATTGAGTTTTCAAACTCATATCGCCAATTTCATCTAAAAATATCGTCCCTCCATCTGCCTGTTCAAATTTGCCTGGTTTTTTTTCTGTAGCACCCGTAAAAGCACCCTTCTCATGGCCAAAAAACTCGCTTTCAATGAGCTCTTCGGGTATTGCAGCACAATTCACCTGAACAAACCTTTCTTTAGCCCTCAAACTATGACTGTAAATAGCCCGGGCAATAAGCTCCTTTCCAGTGCCGCTTTCGCCATGGATAAGCACAGTCGCATTGGTAGGAGATATTTTTATTATCTCTTCCCAGAGTTTTTTCATCGAGGGATGATTTCCTATAAGCTCATATCTCTTATCTGATTTTTTTCTCAGGTCCTGGCACTCTCTCAAGAGCTTGCTTTGATTTAAAGCATTCCGGATGCTGAGCAGAACTCTTTCCCTATGAAGGGGCTTTTCCAGAAAATCAAAGGCTCCCAGCTTCGTCGCATCTACTGCTGTTTTAATCGTCCCATGTCCTGATATCATGATGACCTCTGGCCTATAAGGTTTTTCTTTCAATTCTGCTAAAACTTCCAACCCATCCCTCCCAGGAAGTTTTATATCCAGCAAGACTAAATCCAATCCTATTGTTTCTTCTATAATATCCAGAGCTTCTTCTCCATCCGCTGCTTCAAGAAAGCTGTATCCCTCGTATTCAAGGATCATTTTAAGGGATTTTCGGATGTTTTCTTTGTCGTCCACGACTAAGATTTTTGCTTTCCGACGATTTTTCATCATTCCAGTTCCTTTTTTGTATTAATTGAATTTTAACATAAATGAGACCTTATTCATATTCTTCACGGTTACGATTAATACTAAGTACGGTAATTATCTCTATTGCGTAGGTGTTTGATTTATCAAACACACATTTTTAATCGTCCCGATCAATATAGATTTGATTAATTATATCACTGTAAAATAAACCGGTGGGCTTGATGAATCAAGCCCCTACAATAATAAAGGTTCCTAACACAATATAAAGAAAAGACATTCTAAAAAACTCAAGTTTTGCAAGTCTGACCCCATTGCCTCATATTTACCATTGGTGTAAGATAAAAATGAGATGTGGAAGCCCTTAACCTTAATTATTCTCATGATGTTAATTGGCACGATAGGTTTCCATGTGATCGAAGGGTGGTCATTCCTGGACTGCCTCTACATGACTGTCATAACCATTTTCACAGTTGGATTTAAGGAAGTCAGGGTACTATCCCCTCAAGGCCAAATTTTCACTATCTTCGTTATCTTAGGGGGTGTGGGAACAGCCATATTTGCTTTCACAAAAATTGCCGAAATTGCCTTTGAGGGAGGAATTCATAAATTTTGGCGGAGAAGAAGAATGCAAAAAGAACTTAAAAACCTAAAAGATCACTATATCATCTGTGGCCATGGACGGATGGGGAAGATAGTGAGAGAAAGACTGGAGGATGAAAAACTGCCCTTTGTTGTTATTGATTATAAAGAAGAACAACTAGAAGATCTAAAACAGACAAACAGCTGTCTTTTTATAGAGGGAGATGCGACGCATGAAGACATATTGACCAAAGCTGGCATAAAAAAAGCCAAGGGATTGGCTGCCCTCCTTCCGACTGATGCTGATAATCTTTATCTTGTCTTAAGTGCTAAGCTGATTAATCCTTCACTCTTCATCCTTTCCAAGGCCATGGATGAAGAAGCTGAGAGAAAAATTCTCCAGATTGGAGCCAACAAAGTCGTCAGTCCGTATAAGCTGAGCGGCCTGAAAATTGCCCAAGGATTGATCCGCCCCACGTTGGTAGATTTCATGGATCTCATCATCAGGCGAAAAGAGCTAGCTTTATACATGGAGGAATTAGTAGTCAAAAAAGACTCTAAGCTCGTCAACCGTAACCTTACAGAATGCGACATACGAAGAACAGCAAATGTCATCGTGGTCGCTGTGAAAAAACCAGGTGAAGAGTTAGTATTCAATCCTTCTCCAGATACCAAAATGGAAACAGGCGATATTCTCCTGGTTTTAGGAGATAAAAAGGCAGTCGATCAATTTGAAAACATCTACCTGGGAGCTTCATCCTGAAAAACCGTAAGTTGATTCACCTTTTCTTGCTTAATTATATAGTCCAACCGGGTCACAAAACTTACAGAAAATTCATATTCGGCGCAGTCCTTCTCTTCTTTTGTTTATTGTTTATAACTCCCTCTAGTTCGCAAGATGAAAATCAAAAATATTTTGAGCTTGATAACGGTTTAAAAGTTTTTCTATATGAAAAACATACTCTCCCCCTCATAAATTTAGTGTTTGCCGTAAATCTCGGCACTAAAGATGAATCAGATGAAACGAGCGGGCTTGTTCATATTTTAGAGCATTATATTCTCTTCAGAGGAACTGAATTCAGGAGCGGGCCAGAAATTAGCCAGGATATACGACGACACGGTGCCTATTTCAATGCCCACACATCACTGGATCTGGCTACCTTTGAAATATCTCTTCCTTCTGAACACGCAGATTTTGCTTTGAGGAATCAAAAAGAGATTTTGTTTAGCCTAAAACTCTCGCAAGAAGAGCTTGATGAAGAAAAAAAAGTGATTCTCGAAGAGCTGAGCCAAACTCAGGATGATCCTCTTAGATACGCCACTTCAACAGTTTATCAGAACCTTTTTAAGGACCATCCCTACCAAAAGCCAATCCCAGGAAAAAAAGAGATTATAGAGGCTTTGACTGTAGGACAGGTAGAAAAATTCTATCGCAAGTTTTTTGTTCCTTCGAACTGTGTTTTGGCAATTGTGGGTGATTTCGAAATAAATGAAATGGAGAAGAAAACAAAAGATATCTTCGGGGATTTAAAAAAGGAGGAAATCTCTCCCCCCAAATACGAAAAAGTTCCTGCATTGAAAAAGACAATTGAGATTAAGCAAGAAATGGATGTTAATCAGGCCTACTTGGTGATAGGAATATTCGGCCCGGATTATAACAATAAGGATCAATACGCCATGGATATCTTAACCCAAATTCTGGGCCGAGGAGTGAATCCGATGCTGAATTACCCGCTAAGAGGAAAAAGGAAGCTGGCTCAAAGCGTTAGGATGAGGTATAGTGCGCACAAATACGGCGGGGTAATTATCATATATATTACTTTAGACCCAAAAAACATAAGCATCACGAAACGAGAAACGATTAGATTTCTAAAAGAGACAAGCCGTCTCAATTATTCAAAAAAGGATGTTATGGGGGATGCCAAATTATATGCTCTTGATTACTTAGAAAGTGCTAAAAATCAAATCAAATTTAATTTTCATCAATCCCAGGAAAAAGGCCTGGCCATAGCAATCAGCATTGCAAGATACTTTCTTCTGAATGAAAACCAGGAGAGAGGGAGCTATATTGAAAATATCGCGAAGCTAAACTCTTTAGACTTGCGCTCAGCGGCTCGTAAATACTTGAGTAAAGGACATTATGTCATCGTGACTATTTCTCCAAAAAAGAAAAAATAGCTGGAGATTCATATAATGACTGTACGAAAAGTTTATTTAAAACTTGTGGCCTTAATGGGCTTATGGACTCTCGCTCTACTCCCGATTTTCTCGAGCCAGACACCTTTCCTCTCAAGAAATCTACCCGAGGAAGAATTTTTATCAAACGGCCTCAAGCTGATTTATCAAAAAGACACATCTTCTGCTATCACTGTCTTCCAAATCCTCATCAAGGGAGGGCAAGCAGTTGAACCTGAGGAAAAAAGCGGATTGGCCTACCTCACTACTCGGCTGACGCTAGAAATTCCGGATCAAAAAAAAGTCCGAGACCTGATGAATCAGGCCTCACGTGTTTCTATGACTTCTAGAGGTGATTATTCTCTCATTAATATAGCCTGTTTATCAGAACACATTGAAGAAACCTTAAGAGTTACCACAAAAATCATGTTGAAGCCTCTTTTTTCTGGCTTGAGGATAAAGGGAACCAAAAAAATGATGAATTACCAGAGAAACACACAAGAAGATGATCCTGCAAATGTGGCGCATAAGATCTACTTAGAAAGACTGTTCGCAAAAAAGGGTTACGGAAGAGCTGTTTTGGGTAGTGAAGAATCGCTAAAAGCTATAAAAAAGAAAGAAGTCAAAAATTTTTATGATAGTTACTTCAGGGCAGAGAACATGGTTGTGGCTGTTATCTCGGATTTAGAAAAGGCTCCTCTTATCAAGATCCTCGATGAATATTTTGCGAAGCTTCCTTCTGGCAAGCCGGCGGAATCAAAGCCGAACTCTGTGACAATCCCAGAAGAGAGACAAATCCTCATCGAAAAAGACACCAAGCAATTCTTCATTTCTCTTGGCTTCCCTCTACCTAAGATCACGCGTAAAAATTTTGCCCTCGCCTCCATTGTAGAAAACCTTCTTGGAAAAGGAGTCGGCTCAAGACTTTGGGACTTAAGATACATAGAGAAACTTGCCTACAATGTTAATGCACAAGCAACACAGATGAAAGATGGAGGGATTCTCGAGGCTTATCTTGAGACAGATAAAGAAAAAAAAGAGGTAGCCCTCGAGGCTTTAAAAAAGGTTCTGAGCAGTCTTTTCGAGAAAGGGATTACTGAAGAGGAACTTGAAGTCACAAAAATCAACGCAAAAGCCTCCTTCATGAGAGAAAACGAAACAAAAGTAATAAGGGCCGGGAATCTTGCCTCCTTTGAAGCTCTTAGTCTCGGCTACAATTTTCTTAGCGGATTTTTCCTGGAACTAGATGCAATCGGTCTTGATGAAATTAATACCTACATCAAAGATATCCTCAACCCCGAAAAAAGGGTGGAAGTCGTCATCGGCCCCAAAGATTAAATTTTATTTTGCTGTAATTTCCTCAACTTCTCTTACTTTTTTTGGTATGGATTTCCCGAGTACTCTGCTTCCGTCTTCTGTAACCAGAACATTATCCTCTATTCGAATTCCTCCAAAATCTTTGTACTTATCAACTCTGTCATAATCTATGAATTGGGTTAATTTCTTCTCTCTTTTCCACTTATCGATCAGGGCTGGGATAAAATAAATTCCAGGCTCTACCGTCAATACATGACCAGGCTGAAGTTCCCTGGCAAACCTTAAATAGGCAAAACCAAACTGATCACTCCTTTTAGTCTTATCATCATAGCCTACATGATCCTCTCCCAAATCCTCCATATCATGAACATCAAGGCCAATCAGGTGACCCAGTCCATGGGGGAAGAACATGGCGTGTACTCCTTCCTTCACCGCATCTTCAATATCGCCTTTTAGGAGACCCAAATCTTTCAATCCAGACGCAATAATTTTTGAAACTTTAAGGTGAATTTCTCTGAATTTTATCCCAGGTTTAATCGATTGAATGGCTGTTTCTTGAGAGTGAAGCACTATCTCGTATATTTCTTTTTGTTTTTCGGTAAATTTCCCGCCGACAGGGATTGTTCGGGTAATATCGGATGCATAGTGCATCTCAGACTCTGCACCAGAATCGTTCACTAGAAGCCGGCCTTCTTTAAGGACGTTACCATGATAATGATTGTGCAAAATCTGGCCATCAATTGTTAATATTGTTGGAAATGAAGGTTGGAAACCATGAGAAAGCGCAATTCCCTCTATTTCTCCCACAATCTCTCTTTCATACACACCAGCTTTTGCCATCTTCATGGCAGTTGTATGCATTTCATATGATACGATGTGAGCTTTTTCCATCTCATCAATTTCTTCATCTATCTTAACCGATCTCTGCGCCACCACTTCTTTTATAAGCTCCTTGGAAATATTTTCATGTATGACATCAGAATCAAGATCCAGCAATTGAGCTAACTTCAATTTCGTCTCAGGTCTGTAAGGAGGAAGAAAATGAATCTTTCTTCCTTTTTTTATTGCCTTTTTTACTGTCTCTTCAAGTTTATTGAGCGGGGCTGTTTCTTTAATGCCTGCTCCCATGGCTCTTACTAATAATTTAGGTTGAAAGCCCATCCAGATGATATCCTCAATTTCTACGTCGTTCCCAAAAACGACTTCTTTGTCTTCATCAATATCTATAACAGCCGCAAGAGCGGGAAAATCAAGACCAAAAAAATAGAGAAACGAGCTGTCCTGTCTGAAATGATATGGATTTCCTTGGTAATTCATGGGAGATTCCTCATTTCCCAAAAAAAGAATCAAGCCTGATTTGATTTTTTCTTTTAAACGACTCCTCCGCTGAACATAAATTCTTGCATCAAGCATTCCTCTTCTCCTTTTTAATTTTGACTATTTTTTTTTAGTATGGACACGATGAATCAAGCCCCTACACAATACCAAACCTCTGCAGAATATAAAACAATCCTATATAATAAACAAGGTGGGTTTGATGAATCAAGCCCCTACACAATACCAAACCCCTTCATAATATAAGCTCTGCACAATATAAATCAAATGCAGACAACTTAAAATGATTTGTGTTCAGTCCGTTTGATTATTTCATCCTGAAGATCAACGGCAATATCAACAAAATAATCGCTGTAGCCTGCAACCCGTACAACAAGATCTCTGTATTTCTCGGGATGCTTCTGGGCGTCCCGGAGCATATCCGCACTGACAACATTAAGCTGTATATGGTGGCCATCGAGCTTGAAGTACGACCTTATAAGATAAGCAACCTTATCTATGCCGTCTTCATCTGCCAGAAGATGCGGAGTGAATTTTTGGTTAAGGAGCGTCCCTCCTGTCCGGACGTGGTCCATTTTTGAAGCCGATTTAAGGACGGCCGTAGGACCTTTTCTATCCGCTCCTTGAACTGGAGAAATCCCCTCAGATAGAGGCTCCGCGGCTTTTCTTCCATCTGGGGTGGCACCGACCACTTTCCCAAAGTAAACATGAACGGTTGTTGGGAAAAGACTGATCTCGTAAAAGCCTCCTTTTGTATTGGGCCTTCCGCTCACAGCGCTATAATAAGCTTCAAAGATAGACCGCATTATCTCATCTGGATAATCATCGTCATTTCCGTACTTTGGTGTTTTGTTTAAAAACCTCTGACGGAGAGGCTCATCATTTTCAAAATTGTTTTCCAGCGCCTTCAGGAGAGCTGGCATGGTGATCTGGTTTTTGTCAAAGACATTGTATTTTACGGACGCTAACACATCGGTCAACGTGCCCAAGCCGACACCCATAATATAAGAGGTATTGTAACGTGCTCCTCCATCATGGTAGTCCATTCCTTTGGTTATACAGTCATCTATAAGAAGAGAGAGAAAAGGAGATGGAAGATGCTCGGCATACATCCTTTCAATGACGCTATTCCCTTCAACCTTGATATCCACAAAATAATTAAGCTGTTCTTTGAACGCTTCGAATAGTTCTTCAAACGATTTATATGAAGAAGGATCGCCGGTCTTCAGGCCGATCTCTTTTCCTGTTCGAGGATCTACCCCGTTGTTTAAGGTAACCTCAAAAACTTTGGTCAGATTAAAATAACCTGTCAGGTTATAGTTCTCCTTTCCGAAAACACCTGCCTCGACACAGCCACTGGCTCCTCCGCTTCGCGCATCCTCAACGGATTTCCCCTGTCTTACAAGCTCCTGGACAATAGCATCCGTATTGAAAACAGAAGGCTGGCCAAAGCCTGTCTTAAGTATTTTTAGCGCTCTTTTCAAGAAAGAATCAGGGGTTTTTTTGCTTATCTGAACCATTGAGCTTGGCTGTAGAATCCTCATCTTCTCGACTACATCGAGGATTAGATAAGAGAGTTCGTTGACTGCATCAGAACCGTCTGGTTTTATCCCTCCTGTATTGATCAGAGCAAAATCAGTATAGGTGGCACTCTCTTCTGCAGTAACTCCGACCTTAGGAGGCGCAGGCTGGTTATTGAATTTTATCCAGAATGCCTGCAGAAGTTCCTCGGCTTTATCTCGGTTAAGGGTTCCCTCGTCCAGTCCTTTTTTATAGAAAGGATGCAGATGCTGATCGAGCCTCCCTGGATTAAAAGAATCCCAGGTATTGAGCTCTATGATAACTCCAAGGTGCACAAACCAGTAATACTGTAAGGCCTCCCAAAAATCTCTGGGAGTGCGGGCTGGAACACGGGAGCAGTTTTCTGCGATTCTTTCTAACTCCTTCTTTCTTTCTGGGTCCTTTTCCTTCCCAGCCAATTCTCTTGCCTTCTCAGCATGACGCTCTGCATACATGATAAGGGCATCAGCACAAATCTCCATCGCTTTCAGTTCTTCTCTTTTTTTAGGGGCTTCAGGATCATTTGAAGAATCAAGATTTTTAATGCTCCTTTCTATGTCTTTTTTAAAGTCAATGAAACCCTTCTTGTATATCTTGTCATCTAAAACGGTATGTCCTGGTGCTCTCTGCTCCATGAATTCTGTAAAAACTCCCGCTTCATAGGCTGCCTTCCATTCCCCAGTCATTTCGCCGAATATTCTGTCTCTCATAGCTTTGCCTTTCCAGAATGGGATGATTTCCTCTTCGTATAATTTCTTTGTTTCTGCATCGACTGCAAAAGATGTTTTTTCTCTCTTATTCAGTATTCTGAGGTCTTCAAGACTGTGAGCTGTAATTTCTGGATAAGTTGGAGTTGCCCTTGGTGCAGGCCCTCGTTCCCCCACGATAAGCTCATCCTCGCTGATGCAAACTACCTTGTTCTCAAGTAAATATTTAAAGGCTAACGCTCTCCGAACAGGAGAAGAAACCTTATCAGCCACATCACTTTTATAAAACTCGGTGATGAGTTTTGCTCTCTCTGGAGTAACATAGGGCTTTATGCTCAAGCTCTGCTCTCTTAACTTTTTAATCCTCTCCTTCACGGCCTAACCTCCTTTTTTTACGGAAAAACCAGAATCAGTAAAGATTTTTTTAATATCTTCAATTCTCTCATCCGACGGGGATTGAAATGTTATCGGAGATCCTTCCTTTCTTAATCTTTTATATTTTTCACAGCCCCATCTATGATACGATAATAGGTTTATTTGCTTTACGCTCTTGAGGCCCTGAAGAAAGTCAACAAACATGTGGATACTCTGGTTATTATCATTAATCCCTGATATGAGTGGAATACGAACAGCAACAGAATTCCCTTGTTCTGTAAGTTTCCTTAAGTTCTCGAGGATAACCTTGTTTGAAACTCTAGTGTATTTCTCATGCTTTTCATCATCCATGATTTTAAGATCATACAAAAATAAATCTACTTTGTCGCATATTCTACCCAAATCCTCAAAAGAAACATACCCTGAAGTATCCAGCGTAACATGAATATTTTTCTTCCCAATCTCTTTAAGTATAGCTTCTAAAAAATCCACATGCATCAGCGGTTCGCCGCCAGAAAATGTGATACCTCCGCCTGATTCATCAAAGAATATCCTGTCTTTTTCTATCTCAGCCAAAACTTCCTGAACTGTTACCTCCCTGCCGACTACTTCAAGAGCTTCATAGACACAAACATCCTCGCACTTGGCACATAAATCACATTTGGCTTTATCTATCTCGATGGAATTCCCATTTTTTGACACTGCATCCTGGGGACAAACAGATACACACTCGTTACATTCTTTTGCGCATTTGGATGAGTGCAGTATAATTTCAGGATTGGTTTCTTGACCTTCTGGGTTCTGGCACCACTGACACCGGAGAGGGCATCCTTTGAGGAAGATAGTAGTCCGAATTCCAGGACCGTCGTGGATAGCATAGCGCTTGATGTCAAAAATTATGCCTTTAGCCACTTACGTTATCCTCAATGCTTATTTTACTAATACAAACGCAATTATTCCAGTGTCATCGCGAGGAGCGAAGAAGATTCCTTCGCTTTGCTCGGAACAGGCTGTGTGATCTCGTTTTATTTCGTTGTCATTGCGGGCATAATACTCAAAAAGTGGAGCTGAGTAAATAACGATACTATTATAAATAAAATAGTTAAAGTGTAAAATTTGATAAAAAGTTAAAGTGGTTTAACAATGGCAAAAAAAACACTGTCCCTATTGTTCATCC
>DRHQ01000040.1 GCA_011049545.1 Candidatus Aminicenantota bacterium
CCGTTTGCGTAGGTATAAGCCGATGTCTATGGAATTCAAGGAAAACTGGAAAGAACTGATCAAAAACGAGAGGCTAAGGAATCTGGCCTCGGGGATTGGGTGAATGAATCAACTATTTACTTCAGACAAGATCATACTTGATCTTTGTGGAGGTACTGGGGCTTGGTCAAAACCCTATGCCGATGCGGGGTATGATGTGAGAATAATCACCCTTCCAGAACAAGACGTTACGGATTATATTCCGCCTGCAGATGTCTATGGAATTCTGGCAGCTCCGCCCTGTACCATGTTTAGCATTGCCCGACAAACGGCCGCAACTCCCAGAGATTTTATTAAAGGAATGATCCCTATTAATGCCTGTATCCGGATAGCAGCGACTACAAGGCCCGCTGCTTTTTTTGCCCTTGAAAATCCAGGTACAGGGAAACTTATACACTGGCTCGGGCAGCCCAATTATAAATTTCACCCCTGGCATTTTGGGGATGCGAGAACCAAAATTACAGCCCTTTGGGGATATTTCTATCATCCTGTGAAATTATTCGCTGATATTAAAGACGTAATGACAGATGAACAAATAGCTTTGGCAAAACAGAATAATTTGCCGTGGCCTGGAGACGGGCCATATAAAGATCGCAGGGCAATAACGCCTACAGGCTTCGCAAAGGCTTTTTTTAAGGCCAATAAATAAATTTCCCCTCGGGGATTGGGTAAAGGAGGGAATTGAAATGTCATCAAAAAGCGTAGTGAGAATAACAACCGAGGATACGAAGAAGACCTATGAGTTTCCAGGCCTAGACAACCCTCAACTGTGGGCAGTAAGACTGCAAATTAAATGTGTTGAGAGTGGAGGATTAGCCCACTTTTCTTCCCCGTCTTTCTGTACCGAAAGAATAATCCACGTTGAACGGGAAACTTTAGCGAACGCAGGACTTATGGCAAGGCCTGTAAAGAAAGAAGATAAGCCTTTAGAAGAGACAGCAGAAGATTTGACTCTGCGTCTTTTGGAACACGTTGGGGTTTATCCAGTCGAATAAGGAGGAAAATAAATGGAATGGCAATCATTTTTTATAGGAATGGGTGTGATGATGGTTTTAATGGCGGTGGTTTTTGCCTTAATTCCAAGTCGCAAGAACAGTGAGCCGGATCTACAAATGAAGATCTTACACGACTTTTGGCGGACAAGCAATGAAAACAGCACCGCAAGCCGGAAGCATTTTGAATCAATGGCGGAGTCTTTGGAGAGAATCGAGGGGACCTATATGTCGGCAGTGTTGAAAACACTCATGGAGAAAAAAGCCGCGGAAGCTCTTAAAGATGAGAGGGCGGAAGAAATTGTTGAAATATTTAAAGAGGCCGGCCTTCGTATCGAGCCGGGAGCACAATATTCTGTGAAGGGCCAAATAGCTCAGTTATTAAATGGGTGTAAGAAGTTATTGCAATCCACACGTAACTTAGAGGAAGCCCCATGACCCCCACACAGCCATTATTCCCTGAAATAGATTCAATTGAAGCTATTACCAAAGAAGCGGTATTATTTGTTCGAGATAATTGCCCTAATGGAATTGAAGTTGGTTTTTCTGGTGGAAAAGACTCTATCTGCACAGCAAAAATCATGGAGTTATCGGGTATAAAATACAGTCTGGTTTATGCCTTTACGGGAATAGAACCACCTGAAATTGTAAGATTTATCAGAAACCATTACCCACAATGCCAAATCAGAGTCCCGAAGCGTACATTTTGGAGAAGCCTGACAACCAATGTGCCGCCAAGCGATAGGCTGCGGTGGTGCTGCACCCTGCTCAAAAAAGATAATCACGACTCAGTATTGGGCATTAGATCAGAGGAGGGGTCAAAGAGAGCAAATAGGCCGAGGATAAACCATTGGAAAGGTCGCACAACATATCATCCAATATTATACTGGAAAGAGTGGCAGGTATGGGATTTTATAGCAGAGAACAATCTTCCCTATCCCAAATTGTACGATGAGGGTTTTGATCGGCTTGGCTGTATCGTCTGTCCCTATCACTCGGAGAAGACGGGCAAGCTCCATGCTTTGTATCGTAAGCGATGGCCCTTTATGTTTAAACGGTTTGAAAGGGAAATCGCAAAGTTGTATCAGAAGCGGGTCAGCCAGGCCAAAACAATGGCCTATGATTCACCGGAAGCTTTTATACAGGCGTGGTATCTTGATGATTCAAGCCGGTGGTATGCAAAATGACCCCCACACAGCGGACACTTATGAGGTTATAATGAAACCAATACCAATCACAAACGACATGAACAAGACGGAAGCGGCCTTTGCTACTTTACTCGAATTTTGCCGGGGAGCCAACGAGATTATAGCCTGGGAATTCGAGCCTATAAAATTGAGGCTGGCAAAGAAGACGTTTTACACACCTGACTTCTTAGTCGTCGAGTCCGAGAGATTTATATTCTACGAGGTAAAGGGGTTTTGGCGCGATGATGCTCGGGTTAAAATTAAGGTGGCGGCAGAAACCTATCCATATTTTAAATTCATCGCCGTGCAATTAAAGCGTAAGGAATGGGTTTACGAGGAGATTAAACATGGTTAACCTATCGGTATTTATTATCTTTTTAGCAGCAATCCTTTATGCGCGCTTTAGGATCGGGAGGGATTTGGGATAAATGGCAAGGTATCAATATTATATACCCGGAAGAGGCCGGCGATGGAAGCTCCGTTGGGCTTTCGGTCTTTCTCCAATTCAGCGCTATGACAGAGTAGTTGTCG
>DRHQ01000041.1 GCA_011049545.1 Candidatus Aminicenantota bacterium
AAACCAGGGCCAAAGTTGGCAATCGTTGCCGGCGCTTTAACGATTACTTCTTTCAAATCAATTCGCTCTCTTTTAATATTTTCTTCAGGATATCCTTCTTTGGAGCACTTAACATTGTGAGGGGAGGTCTTAATCCACCCCCAGGCAATCCCATGAGAGTCAAGGCCTCTTTGGCAGCCATTGGATTGGTCTCCAGCCTCAGGGCCTCGAAAAGGTCATAGTTAGCGTAATGAATCTCTTCAGCTTTTTTGAACTCGCCATCAAGACAATATGTCACTAAATCCCTCATAATTTCTGGAACAATGTTTCCAGCCACGGTAAAAACACCACTTCCGCCAAAAGACAGCAAAGGATAAGCGGTCGTGTCCTTTCCTGTTAAAACATTAAACGATTCCCCTTGAGTCAAGTACAATATTTTAGCCAGATGATCCATCTCCTTATTGCCATCTTTGGTGGCTATTATGTTTTCATTTTTTGCCAACCTGGAATAGGTCTGGGGATCGATATTTATCCCAACCCTGGCTGGAGCGTTATGAATTATGATGGGTATCTTAGAGCTTGCGGCCGATTGTTCATAAAAGTTTATGACTCCGGCTTGAGTAGGCATAACCAGGAATGGGGCAAAAACAACCGCATAATCACAACCAATATCCGCATACAGTTTTATCCTGCTTATAGTCTGACTCAGGTTGTTTGAGCAAGTATCAGGAGCGACTTTACATTTGCCATCCGCCTCCTCAACGACAATCTCAACTACTCTTCTTATCTCTTGCTCAGTTAACAACGGACTTTCGCCAGTTACGCCCAGAGGAGCTAATCCATGGATGCCACTTTCAACCTGTCGGCGCACAAGAATTCTTAGTCCTTCCTCATCCAAATTCATTTTTTCATCAAAAGGTGTTATCAACAAAGTGTAAGCACCGCTTAACATTTTAGTTCACCTCCTTTTGTACAGGATAATCAGCTCATTGCGAAAAATAAAGCGATTAAATTTTTTGTAGGGATATTAATTTTCCTTTTTATGCTTTTGCTAATCTGCAATTTCCGCCAGATTCCCTATCTTCTATCTCCTATTTCCAGCTAAAAACTTATATCACAGGAAAAACAAAGTGTCAAAAACACTATGGGGTCAGACTTGCAAAACTTGAATAACTTAGTTCTCATTTACTTCTTTCTCTTGGGCGTGGGGTTAGACGTTGAAAGCTTTAAAAAATTGATAAATTTAATCGTGCTTAATTCTTCCTTCCAAAACCCAATTTCTTATTTTTGTGCGCCAGCATATTCAAATTATTCAAGTTTTGCAAGTTTTGCAAGTCTGACCCCAAAAACTTGACAAATAGAACTTCTGTTCTTATTTTAATAATACGTGTCAGTTTCCAATATCTGTCATTTTTTTCTAAGCCAATCTATGAATCCCATCTTTTTATCTTTTAAAAGGAGGCCTGATGAAACTTTTGAGCCGGGAGCAAATTGAAAACCTCTCCAAATTCAAGAGCGATAGCTTTTTAACTACTTCTTTCTATCTCAAGACAGACAAAAGCAGAATGACAAAAAAGGAGATAGCTCTGTCCTCCAAAAACCTTCTCAGCAACGGCAGATCTCAGCTGGACCAGATGGAAATGAGCAAAGATAAGAAAGAATCCATATCCCAGGATCTTGAAAAAATAACTCACTTCTGCTCCAAGCACCTTTCCTCTTACAATTTTTCGGGGCTAGCAATATTTTCATGCAGCGGTCAGGATTATTGGGAATTCTTTAACCTTCCCACCTCGCCTCTAAACAGGATAATATTTGACCAAAATCCTTATATTCATCCGCTATCCGAAATTCTGGACCAATACCACCGGATCTTTGCTCTTACTTTCGACAGACGGGAAGCCAAATGGTATGACATTTTTATGGGAGAAATATCTCTTCTTGAAAATCTCATAGAGGATGTCCCCAGCAAAGTCAGAGAAGGAGGATGGGAAGGATACGAATCAAAGCGAATTGAAAGACACATTGCCACTCACCTTCACGATTATTTCAAAAAGATATCCCAGAAGACATTCGAGATATTCAAGAAAAATCATTTTGACTGGTTTTTTCTTGGATGCAGAGAAAAATACCGTTCAGATTTTGAACCTCTTATCCATCCCTATCTAAAAGCCAGACTAAAAAGCTGGCTCAAAGCAATGCCCAGCGACTCTCCTACCGCCGTCCTTAAGGAATCGCTGGAATTAGAAAAAAAGCTGAAAAAAGGGGAAGAGGATGAGATTGTCCACAGGCTTGTATCCGAGCTTGAAAAAGGCGGATTGGCCACTTCAGGATTAAAAAGAACTCTTAGGAGCCTCAATAGAGGAGAAGCTCAGATACTCATCACTACTCGTGACTTCTCTAAACCAGGAAGAATCTGCCCCAAATGCAGTTTCTTGTTTGTCGATGAGCTTCGTTGTCCCTCTTGTAAGCGGAAGACTAACCCGCTCGTGGACGTGATCGACGAGGCAGTGGAGGCAGCCATGGATAAAAACTGCCAGGTGAGACACATCATTCCTCCTTCCAAACTTGATAGATTCGGAAAAATCGGAGCTTTCCTCAGGTATAAAGCTTCGATGTAAAACGGAAATCAAAAAGGTAAAAATTGAAGGCGAAAACGCAGAAGGCAGATCATAAAAAAGTGCGAATTTGATTAACAAATCTTTATAGAAGATAAAAATGTGGGCTTGATAAATCAAGCCCCTACAATAAATCAAACCTCTACATCTATATTTAGTCGTTCCACCCAACTCCCATCGCTTTATCTAATTCCGCCAGGGACATGACATAATCATACAAGGCTTGTGAATAGTTAGTTTTAGCCTGAGACAAGGCGGCCTGAGCTGAACTTATATCAAGAGTTGTCGCCAAGCCTTCAGAAAAATTAAGCTCAGCAATTCGCAAACTCTCCTGGGCCTGTTCAACATTTTTTTCCTGAGAGTGAAGAGATTCCTTGGCTTCTTGTAACCTCAAGATAGCCTTTCTGACTTCGAATTCTATAATATCAATAAGCCCTTTCTGCGTAAAGCCAAGTTCCTTGATCATTGCCTTGGCCTGAGCCACGCGGGCAGAAGTAGCGAAGCCGTTAAAGAGAGGTACGGTGAAGACAAGATTAACTGTGTAGAAGCTCTGCCATGTATCTTTCCTGAAGTTAAGTTGATCTGCCCAAAAATTATATGTGGCGGATAGGGCAAAGCTGGGAAGATTTGAAGCACGTGCCAGTTTCAACCCTTGTCCTGCCATCTGTTTCTGGTATTTTAGCTGGGTGATTTCAGGTCTTTTCAGCATTGCCTTCGACACAGACTCCTCTAAAT
>DRHQ01000042.1 GCA_011049545.1 Candidatus Aminicenantota bacterium
AAGAAGCTACAAGAGAGCGACTTCTGTTCAAAAGTGTTTGCGAGTAAGCGGAAAACATAATGACTTAGAGCAGGTAGGAAAGACAAATAAGCACCATACTTTTTTCGAGATGCTGGGAAATTTTTCTTTTGGCGAAGAAGTCTAGAAAGGTTTCTCTGATCTGCTGGGCCTTCATTTAAAAATTTATTCGTCTGGTTCAACTTTTGTCATCTCTTTTTCCATTTCTTCAAGGGCAACATCTCCTGTAGATTGGACACCAGCAGCTCTTAATTTGAAGTCATTTGGGCTTGATGAATACTGCAATCCTAGATCAAAAGTGATAAGGCTGTCTTTGTAGAGTTGATAAATAGACTGATCGAATGTTTGCATTCCATACTGAGAAACTCCGGCTGCAATAGCCTCCCTTATTTGACCTATCTTTTCCTTTCTTGTAATACACTCCTGAATAAAAGGAGTGTTTATCAATACCTCAACTGCTGGTACTCTTCCTTTGCCATCTGCTCGAGGAATAAGTCTCATGGAAATTACAGCCTTCAGGATACTCGCAAGCTGGAACCTGACCTGCTTCTGGCTATAGGGGGGGAAAATTGAGACAATCCGGTTTATCGTTTCAGGTGCGTCCAATGTGTGGAGGGTGCTTAAAACCAGGTGCCCTGTTTCAGCGGAAATAAGAGCTGTTTCTATTGTGTCTAAGTCTCTCATTTCTCCTACAAGAATTATGTTAGGGTCTTCCCTTAGGGCAGCCCGGAGACCCCTGGAAAAACTCGTTACATCTACTCCGACTTCTCTCTGGCTGATCGTACATTTTTTATCCCTATGCAGATATTCTATCGGATCTTCTATAGTTATAATATTTTCTGCCCGGTTTGAGTTGATGTGGTTAATCATTGCCGCCAGGGTAGTTGTTTTTCCGCTTCCGGTAGTTCCAGTTGCAATAACCAGACCCCTCTGTTCCATAGAGATATCCTCCAAGACTTCAGGCAATAACAGCTCTTTAATTGATCTGGATTCTAAAGGAATAATTCTCATAGCGATAGCTAAGGATCCCCTTTGGCGGTAAATACTTCCCCTGAACCTGCCGAATCCGGGAAAACTATATGCCAAATCTATGTCTAAATTCTGTTCCAACATGGTCTTCTGAGAACCTGTCATGATCTGTTCGGTAAGATCCTTAGTGTGAATTGGCGTTAATCTTGGGAATTCGGTCAGAGGTTTGAGAGTGCCGCTGATGCGAAGAATAGGATGATTTCCTGGCTTTAAGTGGAGGTCAGAAGCATCGCTTTCAATTGCTATTTTTAGCAGCTCATCTATTTTCATTTTCTTTACTCCTTAAATATTTAATTTGGCTTATACATATGTGAGCCAACGATATTTATCTTTCTTTTCTCCATTAATATAGGCAAAAAAATCATCCTGGAGACGTTTGACTACCGGGCCTCTTTTGCCGTTTCCGATGGTTATTTTATCCACAGATCTAATGGGCGTTATTTCAGCTGCTGACCCGGTGAAAAAAACTTCCTCAGCGATATAGAGCATCTCTCGCGGAAGTGTTTCTTCAACGAGAGTAATGCCTAGATCCTTGGCTATACAGATTACCATATCTCTTGTGATGCCAGGCAGAATGGAAGAAGATAGAGGCGGAGTGTGAATTTGCCCATTAATCACGATAAATATATTCTCTCCGCTACCCTCAGAAATGTGCCCGCTCACGTTGAGTGCAATTCCTTCTGCATAACCCTCTAACAGGGCCTCCATTTTTATTAGCTGAGAGTTCATGTAGTTTGCTCCGGATTTAGCTAAAGCTGGGAAGGTATTAGGGGCCATCCTCTGCCATGTAGATATTTTAACGTCTACGCCGTTCTCTAAAGCTTTCTCACCCAAATATTGTCCCCACTCCCAGACAAGTATAGCACAGTCAACCGGGTTGGGGAAAGGATCCACTCCTAAGTTTCCATAACCTCTGTAGATAACTGGCCTGATATAGCAAGCTTTAAGTTTATTTGCTTTGATTGTTTGAATTACAGCTTGTTCGAATTGTTCCTGAGTAAATGGGATTTCCATGCGGTACATTTTGCAGGAGTTATAAAGTCTTTTTATGTGAGCGTCATTCCGAAGAATAGCCGTCCCTTTGGGAGTATTATAGGCCCGGAACCCTTCAAAAATAGAACTTCCATAATGAATAACGTGGGAGGCGATATGAATATTAGCATCTTTCCATGGAACTAGTTTGCCATTTATCCAAACCATTCCATTTTTTTCATTAAAAGGGCACATATATTGCTCCTGCTAAAAATTACATTATGATATTTTGTTGAAGTACATATAGTTTGAACTAGGGATTTCATATTATCTTAACCGCAGATTTAAGTCAAACTCTTAAGGGGTTTGACCCCATTTTATTTCATTTTATTATCTCGAGATTAGTTCCCCGCAGTGCGGGCAGTTTTTTTCCTTGTGAGGTAATGGCCGGTGACAATTCAAACACAAAGTTGATATTCTTCTTTCTCTGGCTTTAATCCTTCTCCGTATGTCTTCTATTTCTGATTCTTCTGAGGTTTTACCTTTGAATGCGGAGAGATGTCTAATAATCTCTGAAGCTTTTTGATATCTGTCTACAACTTTAGGTGCGAGGCACTGCATTATAATCTCGTTAATTTCTTTAGGAATTTTTTTATTTATTAATCGAGGAGGTTTAATTTTTCCTTTTTGAGCTTTTTCCAGGATTTTAAAAGGATCAGGATCAGTGATGGGAGGTCGGCCGCTAACTATCTCATAAAATATACATCCTATTGAGTAAATATCTGAGCCAAAGGTTGACTTACCCAGGAATTGTTCTGGCGCCATATAGGGAGGAGAGCCAATTCTTGTCGATGCATAAGGAACATTCTCCAGCCAAACAGAAGTTCCGAAATCTGTGATTTTTGCTGTCCCATCCTCTGAAATGATAGTGTTTGATGGTCGTAAATCTCTGTGAACTATCTTATTATTATGGGCGTGATCAATACCGTAAGAGATTTGAGTGATGAAACCAATTGCCTTTTCAATGTCCAATATTTTTTCCTTTTCTAAAATTCTCTCCAGCGTTTTTCCTTTGATATATTCCATCACCATAAAAAAGACTTTGTTTTCCTTCTCAGCTGCAATCATGCGGACAATGTTCGGGTGATTCAAGGCAGCTTGAAGCCTTGGTTCCTTAAGAAGCTTGAAAAGCTCTAAAGATTGCTTATGGGGAACTTTGACAGCAACTTTTATATTGAGCCAGGTGTCCTTGGCCAGAAAAACTGAGCCAAA
>DRHQ01000043.1 GCA_011049545.1 Candidatus Aminicenantota bacterium
CAGAAGAAGAAATAAAAAAGAAGGTCAGAGAAGTTGTTTTTCATGAGATCGGGCACTATTTCGGGCTGAGCGAGAAAGAATTGAGAGAGATTGAGAGAATTTGAAATATCATTTGACATAATCATTCACACTACCTACAATTTTTGCTTTACTGAGCGTATGTTAATGCTAAATAAATTTATTAAAAACCGGAGGAGATACCAAGATGCAAGAAAGCTTTAAAGGAATATTTCCCCCTTTGGCCACTCCGTTTGTCGGTGACGAAATTTCTCCCGAAAAATTCAAGGAAAACATCCAAAAATACAATTCACTTGACCTGGCGGGCTATGTCATCTTGGGCACTTCAGGGGAAAGTCCCCTTCTTTCAGTCGAAGAATCAGAAAAATTAGTTCAGGCGGGAAAAGAAGCTGCCTCTCCAGGAAAAAAAATTATTGTCGGCACAGGTTTAGAATCCACAAAAATGACTCTAGAATTCACTAACAGAATGGCTGACCTCGGCATCGATGCTGCCATGATCCGTACACCAAGTTATTTCAAATCCAGGATGAACCGAGAAGCACTTAAAAAGCACTTTCTCTTTCTAGCTGATCAATCAAAAGTGCCAGTGCTTATATATAATAATCCTCGAGTACTGGGAGTCTCTGTGGACTCAAAGCTGCTCATCGAGCTATCCAAGCATCCTAATATAGCTGGAATTAAAGACAGCTCAGGAGATTTATCTTTTCTGGCAGAGACTATCCCCCACCTCGACCCTCCTTTTAGTTTTCTGATTGGAGCTGGAAGCGTAATCCTCCCTGCACTGAGGCTGGGGGCTTCAGGCGGAATTCTGGCCATAGCTGACATTGCTCCTGCCCAATGTGCCAAGCTTTACCAATTGCATTCAGAGGGAAAATGGGACGATGCACTCAAGCTTCAGTTCTATCTGGCTCCCCTCAGCAGGGCCGTTGTTCAGATTTTCGGGATCCCGGGATTGAAGTACAGCCTAGATATGGTCGGATATTACGGTGGTCCTTGTCGCCTGCCCCTCCTTCCCCTTGATGATGAAAGCAAGAAGGAGATGAAAGCTGTTTTGAGTAAGCTGGGACTCCTGACCAATTAGCTTTGCCTGGAATTTTTTAATGAAAAACATGAAATCAACTTCTGATTTGCTACCTGGAAGAAGGCGTTTTATGCGAAATATTTTATTCGGAGCCTTCTCAGCATCTTTAGCCTCAGCAAGACATCTTTCAGGGGATGAGAAACAAAGCTACCGTCTGAAAAAAGGCCAGATGTTTTACCGCCGATTAGGAAGAACGAATCTTCTTATTTCTGAAATCTCATTAGGAGGAAGCCCCCTTCCCACAATGCCTATTATCTACCAGGCAATAGAGAGAGGAGTTAATTACATCGACTCCTCGCATGCCTACTCGAACGGGAACAGCGAGCGTAAAATAGGAAAGGTTCTAAAAGAATTTGGAAGAGATAATGTCTATGTAGCCACAAAATTTCATCTAAGAGGCAACTGGAGTGAAGAATCAATCATAAGCTCAGTCAACGGCAGCTTGAGAAGGCTTGATACGGATTATATGGATGTTTGCCTCATCCATGGGGTAGCAGATGAAAAGCACCTTACTGATGAGCGAGTCGTTGGGGCATTTGAAAAATTAAAGAAACAGGGAAAATACAGGTTCCGAGGCCTCTCCTGCCACACCAATCACCATAAAGTCGTGAAAGAAGCGGTTGACTGTGGTTATTACGATATGATTCAACTCGCATTCAATGTCTTCGACATCCAGGAGGGAGAAGATGCTGAAGAGGTCTATGACGACTATTTGGGACAAAGCGGGATTCGTCGTCTTCTTACTCTGGCGAAGTCAAAAGACGTAGGGATAAACGCCATGAAAATCCTCAAAGTCGCGGGAAAAAGACAGAACCTGGAGAAACACAGGACAGGCGGGACTACTATTTATCAGGCTATGCTGAAATGGGTTCTTGAAAACAAGAATATAGCATCAGCAGTAATAGAAATGCTGACATGGGAACAACTTGAAGAAGATTTGGGAGTAATTGGCAAGTCTCTTTCTGAGATGGAAAGAAAGAACCTATTTCGTTATGTTGCAGAAAATTCAGAAGACTATTGCCATATGTGCGGAGAGTGCCAGGCAAACTGCCCTTCCCGTATAAAGACAACATCCATTCTTCGCTATTTAACCTATTATGAAAGTTACGAAAAGATAGGTATGGCCAAAAAGGCCTATTCTCGCCTGAAGCAGGCGCAGACTGCCGTGGCCTGTCAGGACTGCGGCGAGTGCGAGAGAGTTTGCCCTTACGGAGTTTCTATCCGTAAAAGAATAAGAGAAGCTCATACAGTTTTATCTTGCTAATCCCCCCGGTTACATAAATAATTTTAGTTATCAGGTTCTTTTATTGTAGGTTTTATCGTAGGGGGAAAAAATGGGGCCAGGCCCCATTATTCATGGATTTGATTCGTCTTGTGTAGGGGCTTGATTTATCAAGTCCACCTTTTTAATTATACAAATTACTTATTTATGTTTGATGAATAAAATCCCAACGTTTTTGCCAATTATGTTAATAATAAAGATTTGATCCCCCCTTTATAAAAGGACCGTGCACCCTGCTCCGACTATCCTTCCCCTGCGTTATCCCTGCAGTTAGCTCAGGCAAGACTAACCTGCCGCACAAGAAGCAACTCTGCTACCGCTGCTACCTCCCGGTCCTGACGGGTTTCACAAAGAACTCTTCGCACAGGGCCCTAACCTTCAACACCACTTACAAGGACACAGTTCAGAAAAAGTACAGCCTCGACAGGGAATTCAATCCCACTATAGCGGATTGTGGGTAACAGGGCACCGCTGGCTCCCCATCTAGCACGGTCCAGCTTTATCATACGCATTTAAGATTTTTTCTCTAAAAAATCTGTCTACTCAATCAGTCAAGGATTATAACACGAAAGTAACCCGACCCTTTGCGGGCAGGAAAAATCCTATCTCTATCTTTATCCTTTGTCAAGGCAACCGCGATCAGATGGATGGACTCGAATGTCTAAATCAACACGAGTTTGACATAAGAATTTCATCTTTGATATAAATTAATACATATTCATGAAAAAAGGAGGTCACAAATGAAGTTTAAAGTTTTGGGGATAGTGTTAATCCTTGTATTAATTTCATGCCAGGCTCAACAAACAGGAGAACAGGCCCCTTCGGTAGAATTTCTAACACCAGATGACTCAGCCAATAGACCGTTTTCAGAAGCTGTCCGCGTCGGAAACTGGCTTATTCTTTCAGGCAAAATCGGAATTAATCCCGAAACAGGAGCGCTTCCACCGGGTGGTATCAAACCAGAAACAAAACAAACAATGGAGAATATTAAGCGCACTCTTGAAAAATACGGTTCCTCTCTGGATCAAGTAGTCAAGTGTACTGTTATGCTGGCAGACATCAGTGAGTGGAGTGCTATGAACGAGGTATACGTTACCTATTTCCCTGACCATAAACCCGCCCGAAGCGCATTTGGAACAAGCGGGCTCGCCCGGGGAGCACGTTTGGAGATTGAATGCTGGGCTGTAGATAAGTAAAAGGTAGGGTCAGGCCTCCATAACTTCCATAACTTTTTTTTAGGTTTAACTGGTGGGTTTGATGAATCAAGCCCCTACATAAGACGAATCAAATCCCTATGAACAATTCTATATACTTCAAAGGCAGAAAATGGGGCCAGGCCCCATTTTACAAGTATGAATGATATAGCAGCAAAGCATATATTGACTATTTTCTGATTCGTTGATATCCTCTCGCCAATGACGTAACAGGGAGGATAGGCCATGAAATGCCCGAAGTGTCAGAC
>DRHQ01000044.1 GCA_011049545.1 Candidatus Aminicenantota bacterium
ATAACATCAGGAGGGATATTCCCGTAAAAAGGGCCTCGGTGTTTGAAGGGAACGCCGTGATAATGACCCAAAATAGAGCTGAGGGGTGTGCTTCCTGTTTTCTCGAAAATTTCTCTTGAAGCCTTCTCCTCGACAAGCACTGCCAAGTTACTGATTAATTTCTTGAATTTTCTTGGAATTTGAGCCAGCGCCTCTTCGGCTAGCTTTTCGAATTTTTCTCTTTCCATGGGATGGACAGCTCTTCTCCCTCATTCCTATTTTTCTATTCCTTCTCTTGCCTTCACTCCTTTCTTGTAATAGTGCTTTTTTTCCTTCATTTCTGTGACTAAATCTGCTCTTTTTAGGAAGGAAGGAGGGGCATACCTTCCTGTCAGGATAATTTCTACATCTTCAGGTCTTTTATCAAGGAATTCGTGGACTTTTTCTTCTGTTATAAGATTGAAGTCGACTGCTACATTTATCTCATCCAGGATGATTATCCTGTATTTTCGAGAAAGCATGGCTTCCAGGCATTTCTTCAATCCTCTCTTGGCTTTTTTGATATCCTCCTCGTCCGGATCTTTTGTTACGTGGATAAAACCCTTTCGGCCGAATTGTTCGATTGTGATGTAGGGTGAGAGTTTTTTAGCCGACAAGAGTTCTCCATACTCCTGCCCTTTGAGAAATTGTCCGATGTAAACCTTATGTTTGTACCCGGCTGCCCGAAGGGCAAGGCCCAGAGCCGCAGTTGTTTTTCCCTTTCCATCCCCTGTATAAACCTGAATATAGCCCTTAAATTGTGTCTTCTCTTGCATTATTTTTACTATATTTTAATCCCCTAATTGAGTCAACACGAGAATTTTAAAATTGAAGTACTTATGCTATAATCTGCGGCATGTTAGATTCAAAATATATGCTGGAAAACGCTGATTTTGTAATAAAAAAGATTAAAGCCCGAGGAATTAAGCTCAGCCTCGATAAATTTATAAAGCTCTCCCAGGAAAAGAAAAACTACTTAATAAAAATTGAAAACCTGCGTCATGAAAAAAACAGGGCTTCTCAGCTCGTATCCCAGAAGAAAAAAGAAGGGAAGGATCCAGCTTCTGTCATTTCAGAAATGAAAAAGGTGGCTGGAGAGATAAAAAAACTGGAAGGGAAACTGAGGGGATTTGATGAGAAGCTGAGGGAAATCTCGCTCTCCATTCCTAATGTTCCCCATGAGTCTGTGCCTGAAGGCAAGAGCTCTAAAGAAAACGTTGAAGTCCGGACGTTTGGCGAGAAGCCGAAATTTTCTTTCCCTCTCAAGCCTCATTGGGAAATCGGTAAGAAACTGGGCATCTTGGATTTTGAGAAAGCTGCTAAGATCGCAGGTTCGAGGTTTGCTGTCTATTTTGGCGCAGGAGCTAAACTTGAAAGAGCATTGATCAATTTTATGCTTGATGTTCATACCGAGGAAAAGAAATACTTAGAGGTGATCCCACCTTTCATAGCTAATGAAAGGAGCCTGATAGGAACAGGGAATTTGCCTAAGTTTGAAAAGGACCTTTTCAAGCTGCGAGGCTATCCGTGGTACATGATTCCTACCGCGGAGGTTCCTCTCACCAACCTTTATCAAGACGATATTCTTGAGGCCGATTCCCTCCCGAAGAGATTTGTGGCTTACACTCCATGTTTCAGACGGGAAGCCGGCTCCTACGGGAAAGATATAAGAGGACTGATTCGCCAGCACCAGTTCAACAAAGTTGAGCTTATGAGCTTTTCTTTGCCCGAAGATTCTTACCAGGAACATGAAAAAATGACCCTGGATGCTGAGGAGGTTTTAAAAAGATTGGGGTTGCACTACAGGGTGGTTGTCCTCTGTACCGCAGATATAGGCTTTTCAGGGGCTAAAACCTATGATGTGGAGCTCTGGATGCCTGCCCGAAAGAAATACATGGAAATATCTTCCTGTACTAATTGTGAGGATTTCCAGGCAAGAAGAGCCAACATCCGTTTTCGAAGAAAGGAAAAGTCGAAACTGGAGTTTGTTCATACTCTGAACGGTTCTGGAGTTGCTTTAGGAAGGACAGTCAGCGCCCTTCTGGAAAGTTTTCAACAAGAGGATGGCTCTGTTGTTATTCCTAAAGTTTTACGGCTTTACATGGACGGCCTTGATAAAATAACGTAGGAGGGATGGCCGAGCGGCTTAAGGCGGCGGTCTTGAAAATCGCTTTCCGGGCAACCGGAACGGGGGTTCGAATCCCTCTCCCTCCGCCATCCACAAATTTCTTGTGGTTCGATTCATAAAACCCGCACTTTTGTTATTTATATAATCATTTGTGGAAGAGATGGGATCGCGTCGGTGCATTAAATAAATAATTTAGATAATTAAAATGTGGGTTTGATGAATCAAACCCCTACAAGAAACAAAATGGGTCAGGTCTCGACTTTTTATGGTTTTGATACATATTGTGTAGGGGCTTGATTTATCAAGCCCACCTTATGTTTTTATATGTAGATACTTGATTTATCAAACGCGTACTGAATACCAAAAAATAGCAGTTGCTTGCTTATTAATTTTGATTACAATCTAAAAAATGATAGAATAGCACAGCCATCAAGAGTACTGCGGAGAGGTGCTGGAGTGGCCGATCAGGGTCGCCTGCTAAGCGATTGTTCCGATTATGTCGGAACCGTGGGTTCGAATCCCACCCTCTCCGCCAGTCCTACCAATTTGAATTGATAAGAAGTTCCTTTTGGTGTTCGCCACAAATCTCTCACGTTTTGTCTAAATTATCACTCGCAGACATCCCTGAATGAGCTTATCACACTCAAAACAGACTACTCAATAGTCACAAGAACGAGACAGAAAGTAAAAAAACAACTCAACACCCAGAGCTACTCAGCCTCCTTTTCATTCGGTAAATGCCCGAATCCTCTGAGGTGCACCTCTTTCTTTGGGTCGACTCCGAGAATATATCTTTTGTTCAAAAAATTTGTTACGAGCAAAAAAATAAAAAAGGGGACAGGCTATTTTTCCAGATTATAAAAGTTTTAAAGGTCTGACCCTATCTGCACAGGCTACTTTTTTAAAATTATGCAAGTTTTGCAAGCCTGACCCCATTGTTTTTTTGTTGGCAACGGAATCGTTCTATTATATTTTTTTAAGAGGTAATAAGGAAAAAACTGAAATTAGTGGTTTTAGTAGGTGGAGGGATACCAGTTTTCAATAAGAAATAGTGCACCAGTTTCGTTTTAAGCGGGTTGTATTTAGCTGATAATTCCTCCTCGATTGAGATGAGCGCTCTAACCTTCTCAGATGAGGGAATGAAATTAGTAATCACCTTGAAAAATCCTCTTTACTGATGATTGACAGCAGGCGAATCCTTTGCAATCATAAGAGGACGTTATGATTATCTTACAGAACTCAAAAAGGACATATGCAGCCTTAAATCTGGAAAAATGAAAAATTTAGGTAAATACAAAATTACCAGTATACTGGGAAAGGGAGCCATGGGGATTGTCTATAGAGCTCTTGATCCCGATATAAATCGAGAGGTGGCTGTCAAGACTATACGTTTCGATCTGGTCTCTGAGGAAGATGATCGAGAAGAAATGATGGAAAGGTTCATGAGGGAGGCTCAAGCTGCAGGTAAGCTAACACACCCAAATATTATTACTATCTATGATGTCGGCAGAGAGAAAGAGATGACATACATTGTTATGCAATTAATTGAAGGCCATAGTCTCCAAAAGGTGATTAGTTCAGGTGAAAAAAATTCTACTGAAGAAGTAATCCGGCTCATGGATCAGTTGTGCAGCGCTTTGGATTATGCTCACGATAATGGAATCATCCATCGAGATATTAAGCCCGCCAATATTTTATTGGATAAAGAGGGGAAACCTTTTATTGTCGACTTTGGTGTGGCTCGACTTGAGACATCGACCTTGACTGAAGCGGGGACAACGCTGGGTACACCAAGTTACATGTCCCCAGAACAGGTTATGGGAAAAAAAGTAGATAGGCGTTCAGATATATTCTCATTGGGAGGTATCCTGTATGAACTCCTCACGGGAAAAAGGGCTTTTCAAGCCCAAAGTATCACTACAGTAATTTATAAGATTATCCATGAAGAGCCTATTGCTCTGACTGAAGTAAAAAAAGGCCTGCCAATTGGTTTTGAACGGATAGTCTGTAAGGCTTTAGCTAAGGATCCAAACAATCGTTACCCAAGCTGTAGTGAGCTTGCTGCAGATTTGCACAAAATTGACCAGGTATCAGATAAGACAATACCCGTTACCATGATGAAAGAGGAACTCCCAACTTTAATGATGAAAAAAAAGCGGAAACTTTGGCCTATCATAGCTATTTCTGCTGCTTTGATTCTCTTGGCTGCTGCAGGAGGCAGCTATATTCTCTACCAAAAGACAGGAGAAATACCTTTTCTTTCAGGCGTATTCAAAGGAATGAAAACAGAAGAACCTCCGTTACCTCCGCCACTAGAAACTGTTATACCTAGCAGCACAGAGGATAAATTGAACAGGGCTAAGGAAAGTTTGGAAAAGGGCGATTATGACGGAACCATAAAGTTTGCAGAAGAGGTTACTGCCAAATATCCAAAAAACAAAATAGCTCAAGACTATATAGCTAAAGCGAAGAATGAAATTATGATCGCCCAAATCCTGGAAACCGGGATCAGCAGTTATGAAAACAGAGATTATAGGCAGTGTTTGCAGGAAATGGAAAAAATTTTAGAGTTGGATAAAGATCATAAAGAAGCAAAAAAGTATTGGAACTTGGCGGATAAAACCATTTATGAAGCTAATTCCATCCAAAAAATTACGAAAATAATAGAAAGCCTGAGGAAAGCCCATGAGGAAAAAGACCTTCCATCAATCCTCTATTATGTTGGGTCTCCAAATCTTCAGAGTACAAAAAGATCGGATACGATGGACATCTTTAATTATTATGATAGTATGAAATCTATTGTTGACAAGGCGAGTATTTCGATTAGATTTAGTGATAGAAAACATGCTGAAGTAAAATTTTCTAATTTCTCGACTGCTGTCAATAAACAAACTGGTCAGAGGACGATGATTTTTGAGGGACAAGTAATTTGGACGATGGAAAAACAAGGAAATGTCTGGAAAATTACGAAAGAAGATAAGAAATAAAGATAAGAAGTTTATTGAGTGATAAAGAAAAACGCTTATGATTTAGGAGAGGAGGGGAAAATGAAATCAAGGAATTTTAACGGGGGAATAAAATTATTAGGTATTTTTCTTCTTTTTTTCCTTCTCGTCACTCTTGAGGCAGCTCCCGTTAAGGTAAAGGTTATTCTTGATAATGCCAGCGTTAAAGCAACGCGGGCAATAGGAGGAAAGACTCTTACCAGAGTTCCTCTGAATACAATTCTGGATGCAGCGAGTAAAATAGGAGATTGGTACAAGGTTACCTGGCAAGGATCCTCTGGCTATATTCATGCCATGAATGTTGATGAAGTGAGTGGAAGGGAATTGGCCAGGGATGAAGTAGGACGTCCGGGTAGACCTGCAAAATCTCAGCCAGAAATTGTGGCAGAGATTGAAGTCAAGATGGAAGAAGGCAGAAAGCAGATAAGGATTGAGAAAAACTTTGAAAAAGCCATAAGCCTCCTGAAGCCTCTGATTGCCGATGTTTTTAACGTTACAGACCACAATAAGCAGAGAGAATTGGGAGCAGTGCTTTATTTATGGTTAGGTCTAGCTCGTGCTGGTCAAGGCGATGCGTATTCTGCCTTGGTTGAATTCAAGAGTATGTTCGCGGTCAATCATCCTTATGCAAAGGAGATAACCCGTAATATCCTTGATCCCGAAATTGTCTCCTTAATAGAACAAGCTGAGAAACAGTTTCTAGGATTGGTCACAGACTATTCTATTGAGATCTCTACTGTGCCCAAGGAGGCAAAAATAAAAATCAACGGTAAGGAAATAGGGCTTTCTCCTGAAATATACAGAACCGCAAACCCTAAGATTGTCATTGAAATTGAAAAAGAAGGCTACAAGCCAGTTAGAGATGAGTCCTTTATCACCAAGGCTACTACAAGAAAAGAATATACTTTAGAGAGAGCCGGGGTAGATGTGGAAGTGAAATCGGCTCCACAAGGGGCAAAGGTTTATCTGGATGGTAAGGATACAGAACAAATGACCAATTGTGTTCTCCCGATTGTACCCTTTGGCTCTCATAAAATAAAAATAGTGAAAGAGAATTATGCAGAATGGGAAGACGAGATAAAGATGGAAGGCGAGAAACTTTTAGTCGTGGAAATGGTCCTGACTCCTAGTAAATACGCCTATCTTCTTAAATGGGGTGGACCTGCAAGCCAGCTATTCACACAGCCTTCTGGAATAGCAATAGATAAGGACAATAATATCTATATTGTTGATCTAGGTAAGATTAAGATGAAGAAGATTAATCCAGAAGGGAAAGTCCAGACCTCGTGGGGAGCTGCCGGGAAACAATTCAAGATAATAAAAAATCCTACGAGTGTAGCCGTTGATAATCAAGGCAATGTATATGTAACGGATGCAAAAACTCACAGTTTTGTGAAATTTGATAGGGCAGGGAGCTATAAAAGAAAATGGGGGGGGAAGGAAGGCAGTGCAAATCCCCAGTTTAAAGCTCCCTCTGGAGTTGCGGTTGATAGCAAAAATGATGTCTATATTGTTGATTCTGGAAACCACCGCGTAAAGAAATACAATAGCCAGGGTGCTTTAAAGAAAATATGGGGAAAACAAGGTATAGCCGATGGCGATTTTGCTTATCCGAAAGGAATTGCTATAGGTCAAAAAGATGAAGTTTTCGTTGTTGATAGGGTCCGGGTTCAAAAATTCTCTTCAGAAGGAGAATTTATTACTTCATGGGGAAGAAGAGGTACAGCTGATGGCGAGCTTAACAATCCCCAGGGAATATTTATTGATCATAATAACTTCGTATATGTAGCTGATTCTGGCAGCAATAGAATTCAGAAATTTGATGATAATGGTAAGTTTATAGCTAAGTGGGGAACTCCAGGAACAAATAACGGCCAAATGCAATATCCGGTCGATATTGCCATTGATAGTAAAGGCTATGTCTATGTTGTAGAAAGAAATAACAACAGAGTTCAATTATTCGGGGTGGTCTCCCCATCAGAGTCTAAATAAAAAAATATCCAGATAACAAAATTTTCCGTCCTTTTAGTTTAAACATCTCCCGACCTCCTGTTTTTCCTCTTTTATAACTTTTAATTCTGTTCCTGAATAAACTACTGGATGTACTATTAAATGGAGGAATATTCAATTTTTAATATTAAGCATTCATTTGATGGTTTTCTTCAATTCGTTGACGAGGTTTGATTTTATGATATATTCTGGACTTAGGTGGAAAAAATGAAAAGAAAAATCCTTCTTTTAATTGTGCTAATTCCAGCAACCCTTATCATATGCCTCTCGGTTTCTGGAGAAGTGAGCATAAAAGAAATAGAAATGAATATTCCCACGTACGCTACAGGTCCTGATGATCCCAGTCCTCCTCTCTGGAATTTAAGGGTTTATCCTTATCCGATGCAGACTGACATAACCCGCAAGAGAATTATCAAAAAATACAGAGTGGTTGTGATGGAAAACGAATACATACAACTTCTGATTCTGCCCGATGTGGGTGGAAGAATTCTTGCTGCTATCGATAAAACCAACGACAATTTTGACTTTATTTATCACAATCAGGTGATGAAGCCAGGTCTTGTAGCCTTGAGAGGTGCCTGGCTCTCTGGCGGGATTGAGTGGAACTTTCCAACTTTGGGCCATACAGTAAACACTTTCTCCGCTGTAAATTACAAGGTTCTCAATAATGCTGACGGGAGCATTACCTGTGTGGTGGGGACAGAAGAGTGGGTGAGAAGGATGAAGTGGGAAGTATTTATCAGTATTTTCCCCGGCAGGTCTTATTTCAAAACCAGGATAAGGCTTTACAACAGAACGCTTTCCCATAACAACGGCTATTTCTGGGCAAACGCAGCAATCCATGCCAGGAAGGAGACAAGAGTTGTTTTTCCTCCTGCCGGATACACTTATGCTGGTGGCAGAAAGAGTCCAAGGCCCTGGCCTGTCTATCAAGGAAAAGATGTTTCCTGGTATAAAAATACAGCCTATGCTCATGATTATTTCTGCGGAACCGCAGGAGATTACAACGGGGCCTACAATTACGAAGAAGATAACGGGACAGCTCATTATGCTTCGAGATATGAGAGTCCGGGAAAAAAGTTCTGGACATGGGGAACAGCTCCCAGTGGAGCTATTTGGGAAGATCTTCTTACGGATGAAGGTGGTCAGTACATTGAAGTCCAGGCAGGAAGACTTCTCACTCAGGGAGACACCTGGATTTTCGAGCCCCATCTTATCGAAGAATGGGATGAATGGTGGTATCCATTAAAGAATATGCACGGATTTGTAAAGGCAAATCCTGATGCTGCCCTGAACCTGGAATTAAGAGATGAAGAAGTCTTTATTGCTCTGAATACAACAAGAGTCTTCAAGGGAGCGGAAGTAAGACTTTTCCGCGGAGAAAAGCAGATATTTTCAAAGAGGCTGGATATCTCTCCCGAAGGATTTTATAAAAAGGAGATTCCCTCGAGAGAACGCCGGGGAATTTACACACTTGAATTCTTAGATAAATACGGGCAGAAAATTATAGACTACACGACAGAAAAGCCTGAGATTTCCACTCCTGAGCTTCAGCCAGATTTTTCAATGCAGAAGAGCGATTCGGCGGAGATAACTTTTTTCAAAGGTTATTATTCCATGAAGCACTGGGACACAGATGGAGCCATGTACTACTTCATGAAGGCACTCGAGTCAGATTCTGAATTTTCCCCTGCCCTTAAATGGCTTGGAATACTGTATTACAAAACAGGAAGAACTAAAGAAGCACTGGACCTGTTTGAGAAAGTACTCGAAAGAAACGAAGACGACCATACGGCGCGCTATTACAGAGCTCTTTCTAAAATAAAGCTCGGAATCAGGCAGGGCGCAGAGGAGGATCTTTATATGATCTCAAGAAGGGCTGCTTACAGGCATGTTGCTCCTTATCTGCTTGCTGCTCTGGAGTTCGAAAAGGAGAATTATAGAAAAGCAGGGGAATTGTTGAAAGGGGCACTCAGGAATAATCCCGTTGATTTGAAAGCAATAGTCATGCTTGCTGCTTCGAAAAGACATCTTAACAATAAGATGGAAGCTGAAACACTTATAGAATCAGCTTTAAAAGAGGACCCGATTTCACCTCTTGCACTTTTGGAGAAAGAGCTGCTCTCTGGGGGAAGTGAGCTTGATATTTTAAGAGCGGATCCAGAATATTATCTTGAAGTAGCTACTGATTATTCAGAAATGAACCTCACAGAGGACGCCATTCGCATCCTCGAGATTTATGGCGAAAATACTAATGCCAGAGATTATCCTATCCGTTATTACTATCTTGGATTCTTTAATGACGAACTCAAACGCAAAGAAGAAGCAGCGGCATACTTTAAAAAAGCAGCAACCTGCAGCCCGGATTATGTTTTTCCCTTCAGAGTTGAAACGGAGAGTGTGCTGAAACTTGCCTTAGAATATAATCCCTCTGATTGGAAAGCTCATTACTATCTTGGAAACCTTCTTGTGGCTAAGCTGAGATGGGAAGAAGGATTAGAGCACTTTAAAAATGCAGCAGAGTTTTCGCCTGAGTTTCCGGTGATCTACAGAAATCTAGGAGAGATTTACTGGAAGAAGTATAAAGATTATGAGAGGGCCCGAGAGATGTATGAAAAGGCAGTGTCATTTGCTCCTTATGATTATCGCCTTTATGTGGATCTTGATGAATTATACGCATTAACCAGGGAACACTCTGCAAGAGCGAAACTTTATAGAGAAGCTCCTCGTACTGTAAAAAAGAACTTCAACTACGTGCTCAAAAGAGCGCAATATTACGTAGACACAGGGCAATACGCAAAAGCATTTAAAATATTGAAGAGCAATACTTTTCTTCCATGGGAGGGATGGACAGGTGCAAGGGAGGTATTCGTGCTCGCTCACCTGGGAAGAGCTTATTCTTATATGACTAAGGGGAAATACAAAAAAGCAATAAATGACTTTTTCGAGGCTATGCAGTATCCGGAAAATCTGGGAACAGGAAGACCTCTGCATCCATTGTTCACTAGAGAATATTACTTTATAGGAATATGCTATGAGAAGCTGGGAAATAAGCAGAGGGCAGAAAAATATATCACTAAAGTCAAAGTAGAAACAACAGGAGTTCCCACAGTCCATTCATATTATAAGGCTCTCTCATTGCGAAAACTTGGAGAGGGTAATGAAGCAGAGAGGCTTTTGAATGAGATGAAATTAAAGAGTGAGAGTCTGATAGAGCACAGCAGGAGAATAAAGCCTCAATATTTTCTATGGGCTTCAATGGCATGTGATGCCCTTGGAGAAAAAATTCGAGCTAGAGAATACTTGAGAAAAGCTGTAGAAATAGACCCGTCCTATAGATGGGCAGCCCTTTTTGCCTCTGAAATTATCCTTTTGGAATAGATTTCATTTTGCATTTGACATCGCTTTTTCTTTTGTATAAATTATCCAAGAGCCAAGCAGAGGAAATCAAGAATTTCTTTCCCTCATAGTCGAAAGAATAGAGCCTGGATGAGGATAAAGTAGAAAGAAGACAAGAATGAATACATTAAAAATCGCAAGTGATTTAGCTGAGTTAGATAGGATGAGAGCTTTTTTAAAGAAGAGCTTTGAGGGATTGAGTGTTTCAGATAAGGATTATTTCAAAATAGAGCTCGCGCTCCTGGAGATATGCGTTAACATTATCAGGTATGCCTATCCCGGTGATAAAGGTGAGATCTTTCTTAAGATCTGGCAGAGCAAGGGAAAGATGTTTATGGAAATAAGGGATTGGGGTGTTCCGTTTGATCCTAGAGGATTAAAGGAACCTGATATCCAGGAGATCATCAGGAGCGAGAAAAAAGGTGGACTGGGAGTTTTCCTTTCCCGCAAGCTTATGGATGGATTTGATTACAAACGGGAGAAAGATCAGAACGTTCTTACAATTTATAAAACAATTAAAGAAGTGCAAGCCTCATTCTAATCGTATAAGACTTTATCCTCCCCCATTTTCTTGATGCGATCCTCAACCCACTTCACTATCAGGTCTTTCCGAACAAGCATGGCCTTGATTTCTTTATCTTTCAAGTATTCTCCGACCACACCTTTAATCACTTCTGCATTCAAAGACTTTATCTTCTCGTAAAGAGTGCGGGGAAGTTCCTTCATTATAAATGTCGGGCCTTCCTTATATTTTTCATCATAGATGAGTTTTTTGGTGAATTTTTTGGAGGTCCGGAACGATCGCGAGTGGTCAATCAGGATCATGCGCCAATCCTCGGTGATGAGAGTTTGATTTTGATGCCTGTCTTCATTGGCAATCAAGTTATCAAAAGCCCGCGCCTTGTAGAATGCTCTATTCCAATAGAAAACCTTATAAGATGGAGCTTTAATTTTTTCATCGAATTTCTTTTTGAGACTCATCATTGATTCAATCCATAATTGACATGAGCCGCGATTTCCCTTAAATCTTCTTTCCACGGTGGGCGGAACCATATTCAAGCCTAGATGTTTGTCCAAACGGTAAGCAGCAATTTCCCATCTCCAGTTTTCGAAAAAACCCTTCTGCCTACCTTCTACATCTTTCCATAAGGCGTCATTTTTGACTCCGTCTTTTTCCAAGCTGAGAACCCAGGGATCGGTCACAGCTTCTCGCTTTTCGAATGGCTGGGATTGAGCGATAATTTCTGCTGTCTTGAGGAATTCTTCCCATTTCTCTCTTTCTGCCACCTCTTCTTTAGTGAATTGAGCCATGGATTGGAAACTAAATCCTAAAACAATCACCAAACCGAAAATGATTATTAGTCTTTTTTTCATTTTTCTCTCCTCCTGTTTAATTTAGATTTTCACTTGATTTATCTAAAATATAGCCTAGAATAATTAAATTTATGTATTAATATAAAACCTTATCTTCGCCTTGTTCCTTAACCATCTCCTCTATTTCTTTAAGGAGAAGCTCCTTGCGGAGAAGAATGGCCTTAATCTCCTTTTCCTTTAAATAGGGACCCACGGCATTTTTTATATTATCGTAGTTTAGAGCTTTAACTTTTTCTACAAAAGTCCGGGGAAGTCGTTTGAAGAGCATGGGCCGACCTCCGGCTTTTTTCAATCCCTTCGCCCCATACATGAGTTTCTTTGTATATTTCTTGTTTGACCGGAAAGAGCGAGAATGGTCGATCAGACACAAACACCAATCTTTCATGTAGCGAATATTCTGCTGCGTTCGATCATCGTTCCCGATCAAGCTGTCAAAAGCCCTCGTTAAATATTTCATATTTTCCTTGTTGTAGAATCTTGAACGAGGAATCCCGATTTTTTGCTCAAAAACATCTAGTTCACTGAATTCAGTCTCAACCCAGAACTGAAGAGAGCCTGATTTCCCTTTGAATTCTCTCTCGACTGTGGGTGGAACCAAGTTTAGATCCAAAAGCTTATCCATCTCGTAAGCTGCTATTTCGTACTGCCATCCCTCAAGGTGGCCCTTTTGCACCCCTTTGGGATTTTTCCAAGCTCCACTCCTTTCAACATCTCCTTTTTTTAAGAATAGTCTGATCGGCTTCGTAACGCCTTCTGGTATATCTGCCGAGCTTACGATCTCTGCGGTTTTGAGAAATTCCTCTATCTCTTGCCTTTGAGCAATTTCAGCAGAGGTGAACTGCCCGTTGACCATATAGCCTTGACTGGCTAGAATGAATAAAGCTATTGTAAGAAATACTTTCCGTCTCATTTTCGTTCCTTCAAGTTTCAAACTTCCCCTGGAATTTTTCTACTAATATAATTACATTTTAAAAAAAAATCAAACTAAAAATATCATTTGAGGTCAGACTTGCAAAACTTGAGTAATTTGGAGTCAGGCTTGTTAAACATGTAAAACTTGAATTTCCACATAGTTATTCCTTGGAGTTCTAGCTTTTACTTTATTTCTAGTTAAAAATTCAAGTTTTGCAAGTTAGATCCCATTGACATGAATTTCTTTAATATTATAAATTTTCTTTTTGACCCTTGTAGGGGCTTGATTCATCAAGCCCACACTTTTAAAGAAATAACAATTGGCTTATAATGAATGAAATTTGGTGTTTTTTGAACGTCTTTGACTCTCGTAGGGGCTTGATTCATCAAGCCCACATTTTTAAAGATATAATAAATGGCTTATAATGAAAGAAATTTGGCGTTTTTTGAACGTCTTTAAGAGATGAAAAGAGAATAAGGAATGAAAATAAAGCTCTTTTTGATGGGTGCTTTAATATTATTAGCCAGTTGTTCGCCAGCAAAAAACTCGCCAACCATTCGATTTCCTGTAGATTGGTTGGGAATTCCTGGGTATGGAATAAACATTGACCAGCAACGTTTTGTGGAACCTTCAGGTATCTGTTTTCATCCTCTTAGAAAAACTCTTTTTATAGTGAGTGATGAAGGAGAAATTGCTGAAATAAAGACTGATGGAACCCCAGTTTTCAACCTGAAGATTCCCGGAGATTTGGAAGGAATAACAGTTAATCCTCAATCGGGGCTTCTGTACCTAATAAAAGAAGGAGATGATGTCATTCTGGAGTTTGATCCTGATGAGAGAGAAGTCAAGCGAATATTCCCTATCAACAGAGAATTCCAGGGAAATGCTAACTTTCTCCAAAAACAGAAAGGCTACGATCAAGGAATTGAATCAATTGCTTTCGTCTCTGATAAGGACCATCCTGAAGGAGGGACTTTCTATGCGGGTAATCAATGGGACCCTCCCTGCATAATAGAAATTCTGGTTCCTCTTAGATCGAGTCGAGCTGAGACAGCCGAGGCTAGGATTATCCGGGTTTTACCCTTCAAAATAGATGATCCTGGAGGCATGTATTATGACTCAAAAACAGGACATTTAAATGTTGTCAGCGATGCTTATAACATCCTGGTGGAGATAACTCTTGAGGGGAAATTAGTTAGGGAATATGCTTTCCCCGGGGATAATCAGGAAGGGATTGCCAGGGGTGATGAAGGCTATTTGTACATTGCTCAGGGTGAAGGGGGAATCATCAAGGTCAAAGACCTGCGTTAATCTTGCTTGTCCTACTCTTTATCAGTTTTCATATATTCTACGTTATGCTCTGTTTTTTTAGCTGATAATTTTTTGTGCTCCTTCATAATAAGAAAGCAGATAAATATCATAATTATTAATAGAACTATGTTGAATCCAGCAAATTTTTCGGTATTAAAAGCAAGATAAGTCGTTCCCAGGAAAACAATTAAGGCCGATAACACATCGCCTGCACGCTGAAAAAAAGTTTTTATAACGGCCTGGGCTTTGTATTTCTCTTCTCTTGAAGTTATGAGAAATAGGGAATGCCGGGTTGTATTCATAAGAGAGTAATCCGTGCCATTTTCCGCGACTTTAACCCAGTGAACCAGCATTAAAGATGCTCCGAGGCTTATAAAGAAGTATCCGCCGAGGGCAATGATCGGCAGGAATAGAAGGGCAACCCTGACTCCAAACCATTTAAAGATTCGAGACACTAAAAAGAGCTGAATTAGCATGGCTGCAAGATTAAAATACTTCATGAAATCAGCATAAAACTTGCCTATGAATTCTTCTAAACTTAATCCTCCGGTTGTACCCATCTCCACGGCTTCTTTGGCAGTCCGGGTTAAATACTCCCCTAATATATATTCGCCATTTGTATTGATGAAATTTAGCAGTAAAACAAGGAGAGCAATGTAAAGAAGGTATCGCTTTTTGAAAACAAGGCGAAATGCTCCTCCCTTCTCAAGGGGCTTTTCCTGTTCTTTTTTTCCTGCCTCTTCCTCCTGACTGACTTCTGCTGCAGTAGATTCGGCTTTTTTCATCTCTCTCATATGGGTAATCCTTGTTAGTAATATACATATTCCAAGAATTCCTCCTGTCACGAGCATCATTTGATAGAGTCCGAGGGGTATTACAAGCCAAGCAGCGATGGCGCTTCCAGAGAAAGCTCCAAAGGTTGCTCCAAAGGCAATCAAAGGGAATAGTCTTTTCCCTGCTTCTGGGGTATATATATCACTGGCAAAGCCCCAGAATTGAGCAACTACCATCACGTTAAATATCCCCATCCAGATAAAAAAGATTATACCCATAGTGCCCAAACCAATTTCTGTTAGAGACAATGCATAGAAGATGACCAAGTTGGAAATGAAAAAGAGCGTTACCCAGGTGATCAATTTCTGACGCGGGAGCTTGGAAGCAATAATGCTGAATATTTTAACCACAAATATAAGTAAAACTGCGATAACAGCGCCAAGATAACTTTTCCATTCAGGTCCTTTTCCGGCTAAAATCAGCGCTTCTCTTACTGGTTTTATGATGTAATAGGCTACAAAAATTAAAAAGACATTAAGCGTTAAAAGAAGTGCTGTCAGGGTTTCGCCAGGGCGAACAACTGTAAAAAGTCTAAGAATTTTATAAGCGAACCCAGACGGTTTTTTCCCGGTTTGCATCATCTCTTCACTGTCCGAATTTTTCATTGAATTCTCCTCTTATATTTCCCCTATGATTTTCTGTTGAGATTTTTTCTATTTTTTGAAGCAAACTTTGGTTTCACTAAAAATAAAAAAGAATTCAGAACGCCCACTTTTCAATTTAAGAAAAAAGGACGGATCATTCTCCTTTTTTAGCGATTAATATTTTGATTTTTTCAATGATGAGTTTTTTTCGTTTCAGCAACATGCTCATTTCTTCATCATTTAGATAATGTTTTAACTTAGCTTTAATCGCTTTATCTTCCAGTTTCATCAGGTTTTGACAAAGCTTCTTGGAACAGCGGGTGATTTCGCATCCTGGGATTAGCTCTGGGGAAGGAGCAAAGGCTTCAGAGAAGTCAACCCTCCAGATTTTCCAGTCTTTTTTATCCATTATTAAGATATCACCCAGCTCTCTCTCCCCGCAAAAAGAAGGAGAATAAGTTAAGTTTTCAAAAACATTTAAATCTTCCAGAGTATTTTTGAACCTCGTGGGATCTGGTGGTTCGATATTCTTAATTCTTCGGTTACTTTCTTCTAGAGCGCCTTCAATGAATATCTGAAGCGAACCTTTTCTGCCTTCTATTTCTCTTTCCACGACAGAGGGGACTAAATTGAGATCAAGCAGTTTATCCAGCTCATAGGCTGCAATTCCGTATTTATAGCTGTCAGTGATAATGGCTGGTCTGGCTTGATTTAGAAGCTTAAAGAATCCATGGCGCGCAGCTTTTCCATCATCCAGGTTTATAATCCAATTTTCTCCCCTGCCTCCTGCTCGTCTTTTAGATACGATCTTAGCGGCTCTTAAGTAATTCTCCAGCTCTTTTTGCTTTACATTTTCTTTAGCTACTGCTTGTGATTGTGATTGAAACCAAGTCCAAGAGAATAAGAAAGCAAAAATTATAATGGCCAAGGTTTTCTTATTTTTCATTGTTTAGCCCCCATACATCGAATTTTCCTTTGTCTATAATTAAGGCGCTGAGACGTCCTTTCATATGCTTTCTATAGAGTTCTGAAATGCCAGTATCGATCACCCAAATCCTTCCTTGAAAAAGCTGCATATCTTCTTTTGTCTCAATTACTCGTTGAGTATGAGCTATTACCATGTATTCAGCCTCGAGGTTTTTTAAGATTCTATCCACGTTTTCCTTAAAATCCTCTTCATCCCAGGTATAAAAATCCCGGTACCAATATGGACCATTAGGCTCGTAAACAATTTGACGCTGATATTCTGGAATCCTAGGTCGCGAAAGATACATTGCCGCCCGCCTCAGGTCTTCTAACTCTATGCGCAGGCGATTATTTATTTTCTTTAGTTCCCATTTGGAGAATTTCTCGCTGATTCCTCCATGGACTAATATGATATCATTGATCTTAATTACAACATTTCGTTTGAGGAGCCATTTTCCGTATATTTTATTGAAGTTTTTAATGTATTCTATTCGAGCCGGATGTTTGCGGTCGGTTCTTGATTCCTTTAACATGTTCTCCCAGAATGGCATTAAATCACTATCCAAGGATGAAGCCAAGCCTGTCTTATTAGTTGGATTGTTTCCAATTTTTTTTCTGAATTTTTTTACTTGTTTCTCCCTGTACCCATCAGGAAGAAAAGAAACAAATTGGCGTGTAGTAAATTCTTCTTCTCTGCGGTTAAAGATTAGGCCCGTGATATTCACTTCTTCATGATTACCGAGCAACATGTGAACTTTGCCTCCTGCCTCTTCTGCTTCTTTTTCCAGTTTCATCATCAGGTCTAAGATTTCCCTGGCGTAATCGCCTCTATCCAAGACATCGCCGATTTGAACCAGATGAGTCTTGCCACCTGTCCAATGGAGTTTGCCGTCTATTAATCCTGTTCCTTTCAGAATTTTCGTGAAAGCCTTGTAATCTCCATGTAAGTCTCCCACGGCGACAATTTTTTCAACACCAGTCCATATGCACTGTGTGTCGGCAGCATACAGATGGGCAAGAGATGCAATGATAAAAACGGCTAATATTAGTATAGTTTTAGTTTTTCTCATCCTGATTCTAATGGCGTCATTCTTCATGGTTTTTAATAGAGATTCAAAGTAGCATATTTTTCTAGTTTACCTCTTTTTTAGTTTTGTTTACCAATAATAATGTAAATTAATGATAATAAATATCAAGATTATTATATAATGCGGACAAAGATTTAATTTTGCTATGGGAGCTAAAAATTATTCAAAAGAAGACCTCTCTTCCTGCAATTTCAATTTATCAGGGAAATTCATCGGTGTTTTAAATTTGCATAATATAAGATCACTCTGCCTTCACTAAATCATATTTTTGCTTTTAACATCAGGTTCTTATTTTTGACATCGGATTTTTCCTGTGCTATAAGTTTTAGCAGAAAGTGGTTAAACACGCCTGTATGCCTTATCCAGGCGAGGAATGAAGATGATCGGGGAGTATTGCAGGCGAAAAAAAAGATTCCTGTCCCTTTAGATCTTGAAGTGGCAAGAGAAATTTAGATGAAAAAAGAGAAAAATTCGGAAAGAAGAAAAGCTCCAAGGGTTCTGGTTAAAGTAAATGTTCAACTCTGGGAAGATTATAAGCTTGAAAAAAAGGCAAAAGGATATATAAAGGATATCTGCCTTGAAGGGATGTGTGTCGTAACTAATATTCGTTTTTCTTTAGGCACGGATTTGATTTTCTGCCTTAATTTACCCGAGGACCTTAAAATTAATATATATGGAAAAATTATCTGGGAGAGGGAAGACGAAGAAGTTTTTTTATATGGTGTAAATTTTACAGAGCTTGATTTTAGAGAAAAGCCAAAACTTTATAGATTCATCCTTGTCACAATTTTAATGAATGAAAAAAAATGAATCCCCCTTATTTAGTGTAGGGATTTGAATCATCAAACCCACCTTTTTTTATATAAGGATATGATACATAAAATCCGTATAGTTATATTATACGAATAAAAGCGGTGGGCTTGATGAATCAAGCCCCTACAAGAAATAACCCAGCAATAAATAATGGATTGACTTTAGATTTCTCTTTTGATAAAAGCAAAGGAGATAATCGAAAAGAATTGGTTGTAGTTGGAAAGGAAAGGAAAAATCCCAAGATACTGCATAATTGAGAGAGAATTTAAGGGGAATGCGTATAATTAATGATCAAGATCAATTCAGAAAATTAATCGATAGGAGAAAATTAAGACTATAGAGAGGATGTGAAAAAATGGAAATAAACACAAGAGAAAAAACTGATATTATTATTTTTGATATCGAGGGAGAAATAAGAAGATCGGATATAACCGATATTACTCTTCACCAGCTCGTTAAAGATCAATTGGATGTCGGCAAAAGGAACATACTCCTCAATTTTCAGAATGTCGATTTCATTGACAGTTTTGGGGTAGGGGAGATCTTAGCCAGCTATATTTCTACTCATAATTTAGGGGGGAAACTTAAGTTAGCAAAAATATCAAAGAAACTTTTCCTCGTCTTTCAAGTCACAATGCTTACTAAAGTGCTTGAAATTTTTGACGAAGAAGAGATAGCCTTGGATAGCTTTATTAAAGATCAGTAACTATCGCAATCCTCCTATAGTCGAGTCAATTTATGGCAAAAAACCTCCTTAATAGAACTCTATCGCGCTTTGTAGAGATCAAACCAGGCGAGGAACTCATCGCTTCCCTTCTCTTCCTTTATTTTTTCCTGATCATGTTCCCCTACGGCATTATTAAGCCTGTTAGAGATGCAAAATATTTATTGGAGTTGGGATCAATAAACCTTCCGTTTGCCTACCTGTCGACAGC
>DRHQ01000045.1 GCA_011049545.1 Candidatus Aminicenantota bacterium
AGTCAACACTGATTACTAAGCTAGCTTTTCTTTCAAGGACAATTTCAATATGCTCCTCTTTAATCCCGTATCCTTCCTTCAATCTCTCAGGGATGAAGTAATCTACTTCTGCTCCTAAGGATTCCAGGGCCTTGGAGAGGATAACAACAGAAAGAATGCCATCCACATCGTAATCGCCAAAAATTAATATTTTCTCCCTCCGGGAAACCGCCTGCCTGATTCTCTCCACTGCCTTCTTCATGTCTCTCATCAAAAAAGGATCATGAAGGCCTTCCAAAGTACCGAAAAGAAATTTACCAGCAGATTCTGCATCGCACAAATTCCGGTTAACCAATATCTGAGCAATTTCTGAAGGAATACCAAGCTCAGCAGAAAGAGCCTTCGCTTCCTCCCGGTAAGGAGGTAGTACCCAAATAGTTTCAATCATAAGCTCTTAAATTTAACATAAAAAAAAGGGACAGGCTACTTTTTTATCGGGGGTTATAAGGGTTTTATCGGGAACGTTCCCCATACTACACTTATAAAAAGAGCGGGGCCGTCCGTGACGTAATACATTAGTATAAATTGCGTTTGTATGAATAAAAGCAAAAAACAAGACCTGCCCCCACAATAAAAACCTGATTGGGAGCGAAGCTATTTTTCCAAAACCTTCTCCAAGGACAACAGAAAAAGAGGTCTGTCCCTTTTTTTCTTGCTGTACTCTTGCCATTATGGCCTTCCATTGGATAAGGCCTTATAGCAATAGTGAATTGACTTTAAAAAACTCGAAAAATATAATAGTTGTGCTGTGATCGGGAATCTAAAAGAAAAGCTAGCGGAGACGCGTGAAACCTTTAAAGAAAGGTTCGAAGAACTTCTACGGAGTGACAAGGACAGAGAAGAAGTTCTTGATAAGCTCGCCGAATCCATGATTCTAGCTGATATTGGAATCCATTCTACTGAAAGAATTATTCATTCTATCAGGGAAAAGAGCAAAAAAAGCGATTCTTTCAAAACAATTAAAAAAATATTAGAGAAGGAGATCATCAATACTCTCGCCCAATTTCCCTCCGATTTCAACCTTGATCACTCTCATTCTGTTATCATGATGGTAGGAGTAAACGGCGGGGGAAAGACAACCTCCTTGGCTAAATTAGCTTATAGTTTTACAAAGGAAGGAAAGAATGTATTGATGGTGGCGGCTGACACATTCAGGGCAGGAGCCCAGGAACAGTTAGCATTATGGGGAAAAAAGTTAAATATTCCTGTAATACAGGGCCAGTACGGATCTGACCCTGCTTCTGTCGTTTACGACTCCATTCAATCCTTAAAGGCCCGTTCCTTACAGCTTCTTCTTGTGGATACTGCCGGAAGAATACACACCAACACCAATTTAATGAAGGAGTTAGAAAAGATTAAACGTATCATCTCAAGAGAAATCGAAGGAGCTCCCCATGAGATATTGCTCGCTTTGGATGCCAGTATAGGCCAAAACGCTCTGATTCAAGCCAAGGAATTTCTTAAGTTTTCGGGTTTAACCGGAATTTTCCTCACTAAACTGGATGGAACAGCAAAAGGAGGAAGTGTTATCAGCATAGTAGACGAATTGAAGCTTCCGATTAAATTCATAGGTACCGGAGAAAATGAAAAGGACATGCTTTACTTCTCTCCCCAGGATTTTGCGAGAGCCCTTCTTTCATGAAAAACCTTAAAGATATTTTCTACCTCGAGATGGCCTATGCCTTAGCTGAAAAAGCTAAAGGATGGGCAAATCCGAATCCCTACGTAGGCACAGTGATCGTGCACAAAGATGTGATCGTAGGCCATGGCTATCATGTAAAATCCGGCCAACTCCATGCTGAAGCTCTAGCTCTCCAGAGAGCAGGCCCGCTTTCCCGAAACAGCACTGCTTATATCACTCTTGAACCCTGTGTTCACTGGGGAAAAACACCTCCTTGTACGGAAGCGATACTTCAGGCCCGCCTGAAAAGAGTGGTTATCTCTGCTCTCGATCCAAATCCTCTTGTTTTTAAAAAGGGATTCAAAAAAATAAAGCAGGCTGGAATAGAAGTCTCTTCGGGTCTTCTCGAGGAGAAAAACAGACGGCTGAATGAAGTGTACTTAAAATACATCACAAAAAAAATCCCTTTTGTCATCGCTAAAGCTGCCATCAGTGTCGATGGGAAAATTGCCACCAGAAAATTTTCGTCCCGATGGATCTCTTCTCAGCAAACAAGAGAATATTTTCATCTTTTAAGAGGGGAGTATGATGTGCTTATGGTTGGTATAAACACGCTTATCAAGGACGATCCCCTTCTTACTGTGCGCCATCCTAATTGGAAGGGAAAGAAAATAGTGCGCGTAATCCTCGACTCCCACCTTCGCTTTCCTTTGGGGGCTAAAATTCTCTCAACCCTCTCCCAGGGAAAAATTATTGTTTTTTCTCTTAAGAAAGCCTCTCAAAAGAAAGCCGATGCTTTGCGCAAAAAGGGAGTAGAGATCATCTCTTTTTCTTCGCAAACTTTGGACTTAAAGGAAGTTCTATCCTGGCTGGGAAAGAATGAGATGTCGAGCGTGCTGGTGGAAGGCGGCAGCCGGGTGCTGACATCAATGTTCGAAAAGAAACTGGTAGATAAAATAATTATATCCATCTCTCCCAAATTGATCGGGGGAAAGCAAGCGCCGTCTCTTCTCCAAGGAGAAGGAGCAGGCTTCATTAAAAATTCTCTGCATTTGAAGAGAACAAACTCTTTTCAAATTGATGAAGACATCATCATGGAGGGATATCTCTAATGTTTACAGGAATCATTCATCATACAGGTTTATTTAAAGGATACCGCCGGGGAAAACAAGAAATAACTGCCGAGGCTCCTTCCGTCATTTCTCAAATTGAGGTCGGCGCCAGCCTGGCTGTGAACGGGGTTTGTTTGAGCCTCATTAAAAAAGAGAATAAAGCCCTTTTTTTTAATCTCTCTCAGGAAACCATTCAAAAAACCACACTGGGCTCACTTAGACAGGGTGAAATGCTCAATCTTGAGCAACCTCTTACCCTTTCTTCTCCCTTAAGTGGCCACATCATCACAGGTCATGTCGACTCCCGAGGAAAGGTCCTCCTGATTTCGCAAAAAAAACCAGGAAAAAGACTGAAAGTCTCCTTCCCTCCAGAGCTCAGGCCATATTTTATCCCTGAGGGTTCAGTAGCCTTGAACGGAGTTAGCTTGACCATAGCTCGTTTAAGTCCCTCTTCGTTCGATGTTGAGCTTATCCCCATCACATTAAAAAATTCTAATCTAGGTAACTTAAAAAGAGGAGATGCGGTCAACGTAGAATGTGACATGATCGGAAAATACGTGTATAATTGGATGAGTAAAGACAAGCGATAGAACAACAGTAAAAGAGAGTGGATATAAAATGAAAAGGAAATCACAAGCTGTTTCAGTAGAACAAACTATAAAAATAGTAAAGGCGGGAGAGCTCATCATTATCGTTGATGATGAAGATAGGGAGAATGAAGGCGACCTTATGGTTGCTGCTGAAAAGGTAACCCCAGAAGTCATCAATTTCATGACCAAACACGGGCGGGGTCTTATCTGTATGCCCCTGACAGAAAAAAGGCTAAGGAAACTCGATATCCCTTTAATGGTTCGAGATAACACAGCTCCCTTCCAAACAGCCTTTACCGTTTCCATAGATGCTAAAAAGGGAGTCACGACGGGTATTTCAGCCTATGACCGGGCCAAAACAGTCTTGGCTGCCATAAACCCCAAAACTCGCCCCGCTGACCTAACCCGACCTGGGCATATTTTTCCCCTTCAAGCTCAAGAAGGAGGCGTTCTGGAAAGAGCTGGCCAGACTGAGGCAGCACTGGACATCGCTCGCCTGGCTGGATTAAGGCTTGCTGGCGTCATCTGCGAAATCATGGACGAAGACGGAACAATGGCCAGGATGCCTCAACTTGAGGAATTTAGCCAGGTTCATAATATTCCCATCCTGACTATCGCTGATCTCATAAAATACAGGATGAGGCATGAAAAACTTGTTAAGAAAATAGAAGAAGCCGATTTGCCAACGAAGTTTGGGCACTTCAA
>DRHQ01000046.1 GCA_011049545.1 Candidatus Aminicenantota bacterium
GCATGGCTTCCCTGGCCCTTTCAATGAGAGCAATCACCTTTTCCATATCCAGGGGTTTGTAGATTATCCCGTAGGCTCCTTCCCGAAGCGCCTCCTGAACCATATCTTCAACCGCATAGGCAGTCATCATCACCACCACGGATTCAGGCCTGATCTTCTTGATCCTTCTATAAGCCTCCACGCCGTTCATGAAAGGCAGCTTGATGTCCAGGAAGATCAGATCAAAGGGTCCCTCTTTGACCCTTTCGATGGCCTCAGGCCCATCTTTAGCGGTGGTGACAGCGTAGCCTTTGCGGTTGAAGATATGGTTCAGGAGGCGCTTCGGGAAGGAGCCTACGGGATAATCTACAAACCCCTGGATATGGAAAAGGTGATTGCTCTCATTGAAAGGGCCAGGGAAGCCATGCATGGGGCGCTCATCCTGGTGGTAGATAGTGACCCGGGTACAGTCACCCTCTTAAAAAACATGCTTACCAGGAGGGGCTGCCGGGTTGGCATAGCTCATACCGACGAGGAGGCCATCGCCATGACGCAGGAGAAGACCTATGAAATCATCTTCATCGAGATGAAACTGCCGGCCCCAAATGGCCTGGAGACCTATTTAGCCATTAAAAAGATCAATCCGAAAACAGTGGCCATTATGATGACCGCCTACCCCCTTGAGACGGCAGAACTGGTGGAACAGGCCCTGAAGAGTTATGCCTATGCCTGCCTCGATAAACCGTTTAAGATGGAAGTGTTGCACAGGTTGGTCGATGAGATACTGGATAAGAAAAAAGAGGTAAGATAATTGGAGTGTGAGAAAAAGATGGAAGATAAAGAGAGCATTCTGATCGTTGACGATAACGAGAGCGTTCGTAGAACCCTCACGCTCATCTTTGAAAAGAGCGGCTATGAGATAGATACGGCCAGGACTGGACCTGACGCACTGGAGAAGGCCAAAGGGAGATTCTTCAATCTGGCTCTACTGGACATCAGGCTGCCCGACATGGAAGGAATAGAGTTGATAGCGCCCTTAAAGGATAGGCATCCTGACATGGCGTTTATCATAATCACCGCTTACGCTTCTCTTGACAATGCTGTGCGCGCCCTGAACCGGGGGGCAGCAGCCTACATCATAAAACCTTTGGACATGGATGAGGTGCTTGCCAAAACCAGGGAGGTGCTGGAAAAGCAGCGCCTGGTAATGGAGAACAGGAGGTTGTACCTTGCTGCCCAACAGGAACTGACCGAGCGCCGGCGACTGGAAGAAGAACTTCTTAAAGCCAGGAAACTTGAATCCATCGGCATTCTGGCCGGCGGTATTGCCCATGATTTCAACAACTTTCTAACCGCGATTCTCGGTAATATTGCCCTGGCCAGGACGTACGCTAAACCTGGAGACCATACTTCTGAAATATTGTCAGAAGCGGAGAGCGCCTCAATTGAGGCCAAAAGTTTGACCCAGCAATTGCTTACCTTTGCCAAAGGCGGAGCACCTGTTAAGAAGACAGCCTCTATCGAAGAATTGATAAAACATACAATAGACTTTGCCTTAAGGGGTTCGAATGTAGGGTGCGAGCTTTCCCTGGCAGATAACCTCTGCGCGGTAGAAATTGATGAGGGACAGATGAGTCAGGTGATCAATAACGTGATTATTAACGCTGAACAATCCATGCCTGAAGGGGGGATAATTGAGGTACGCGCTGAAAATATGACTTCAGATACAGAAAAGGCGTTGCCCCTGAAAGAAAAAAGATATGTAAAAATATCCATAAAAGACCATGGGATTGGTATATCCAAAGAGCACCTTCTAAAAATATTTGACCCTTATTTCACGCTCAAGAGTAATGGCAGTGGTCTTGGGCTGGCAATTTCCTATTCCATAGTTAAAAAACACCAGGGATACATCACAGCAGAATCTGAATTGGGAAAAGGAACTACCTTTCATATTTATCTGCCCGCTTCTTCAAAAAAAATAACGGCCAAAAAGAAAAAGGCAGAAAAACCTATGGCCGGAAAAGGGAATATTTTACTAATGGATGATGAAGAGATGGTTAGAAAAGTATCAGGTGAGATGCTTGAGTCTGTCGGATACGAACTAACCCTGGCTAAAGACGGTGCAGAAGCAATAGATTTGTATAAAAAGGCTAAAAAAGCGGGCCGTCCTTTCGATGCTGTTATTCTGGATCTGACCATACCGGGAGGTATGGGAGGCAAGCTGGCGATTGAGAAACTGCTTGAGATAGACCCGGGGATTAAAGCGGTTGTTTCTAGCGGCTATTCAAATGATCCAATAATGACCGAATACAGGAAATATGGTTTTTGCGGTGTTGTTGCCAAGCCGTATCAGATCCAGGAGTTGAGCGAGACTCTCTACAGCATAATAGCTCGAATATAGAGTTTTAGGAAAACAGTAAAATAAAATTTATCACTCATCCTGAAATGTAAGAAATAGAAGTTTCCTGATTTAATCAGTATAAGTTTTGATAAAGGATTTTATAGTCCTGCTAATCGGCAAGCGCTAGAAAATATTTGGGCCATGTAATTCTTCACATTTCAAAGTAGCAGACGGAAACACTCAAGACAGCACAACCCATATCGAGACCGGGGGGGAGATTACCCATTTCATAGCCATCAAACAGGACGTTACTGAGCGCAGGAGGATGGAGGAGAAAATGGCTCTCGAAGAATCACCAAAAGGAAAGATAGTGAGCTCAGTTTGGAAGCGGGGATGGATGGGCATATAACCAAGCCGATAAATATAAATACACTGGAAGAAGAGATCATGAAGATTTATACCAATATTGTTCGACAGTTCAAAAATTAGAATAAAATATGTGTTACAAAAATACAACTTTCACACTATCTTTTCAAGAGAACTTCTATTTTATCACGCGCATTTTCGACATCAATCGGTTTTGAAATGTAGCCGTCAAACCCTTCCGCTTTGAACATTTCCTCATCCCCCTTCATAGCGTAGGCTGTAAGCGCTATAATAGGGACCCTTGGGCCGGGACCATCCCTTATCCTCTTCATCGCCTCCAACCCGCTTATATCGGGAAGCTGTATGTCCATCAATACAAGATCAAACTTTTTTTCAAGCGTAGCCTTTACTCCCCCTTCACCATTCTCCTCGGTATGTATTGCACAGCCAGTACGCTCCAATATCGTTGTTATCAAACTAAGATTAATTTTATTGTCCTCAACAACAAGTATATTTCCAGCGCCCTTGGGGCGTTCTTGCTTTGCTGCTGTTTTTCCTTTCTGCCCCCCGGCTTTTTTTCTGCCCGCAGCCATTACTCCGGGAAGCATGACCCTGAAACGGCTCCCCGCTCCCTTCTTACTCTCTACTGTAAGACTCCCGCCGAGCAGCTCAATAAGACGCTTCGAAATCGCAAGACCGAGACCGGCTCCATCAGGCCTCCCGGAAACTGACTGACTTGCCTGCTCAAATGGATCAAACACCTTCTCAAGCTCTTCTTCCGCTATCCCTGTCCCTTCATCCCACACTTCAATAAACACCTTAGAATCTTCAACAAAGGCATCTATTCCAATCCTTTCTTCCGGGTCTGTAAACTTGATTGCATTGGAGAGTAGATTGTACAGCACCTGTTTTATTCGTACTTCATCAGTCTCAATTACACCCAGATCAGGATCAATATTCACCACCATGTGGATCTTCTTTTTATCCGCAAGGTTTTTAACCATTAGAGGGACCCTGCTGAGTACGTCATTAAGGTCAAAAGGTCTTTTCTCGATTTCGATTTTGCCTGCTTCGATCCTTGATAGGTCCAGTATATCGTTCACCATTTTCAGCAGATGATCACCACTGTTTTTGATGTATCCCACAAACTGAAGCTGTTCCTCGCTGAGCTTCTCCGATTCCATCTCCAGGATCTGGCTGAAGCCCAAAATCGAGTTTAGAGGTGTTCTCAGCTCATGGCTCATATTTGCGAGGAAGATACTTTTTATCCGGTTTGCCGCTTCCGCATTCTCCTTCGCTTTCTGCAGTTCAACCTCCGTCCTCTTTCGCTCGGAGATGTCAAGCCCATACACGTTAACATGGTTGGAATCCACAAAAGGTGAAAATGTAAGCGATAATATTTTGGCACCACATTTAATTTCAGTCTGCTGCGTTTGCTTGGAATGAATTACATCCTGCACAATCGAAAGCCATTGAGGCGGTATCTTCTGTCCTTCACTATATTGCCACGTTTTCAACAAGGTGTAGCTGGCTTTATTACTATAAATAATATTTCCTTCTTTTGAAATACGAAGTACAGGATTGGGATTTTCGCCAGGGAATTTGGCAAGTTTTTCAATTTCCATTTCAGCCTTTTTCCGTTTGGTGATATTACGGGCATATACATTGACATACTCAGCCTCAGCCACTGGTGCCAACACAAATGAAAAGATTTTATCGCCAGCCTCTTCCTCTTCAATTTTATTTTGTCCGGTAACTAACGACTCTTTAATCAATTTCTTCCAATGGACTGGTAAGGATTGACTTACCTTACTGTCCCAATGATCAAGCAGCGGTTTACTGGCCTCATTGGCATACAGGACAATGCCATCCTTTGCAACACGAATAACAGGATTCGGATTCTCACTTGGAAACCTGGCAAGTCTTTCAACCTCTTCTTCTATCTTCTTACGTTCGGTGATGTTGGAGGAAATACCATCGGCGTACATCATGCCATCTCTTTCATAAACTGCTATTGACCTATCATGCACCCAAATCCACTCTCCATCTTTTCTCTGAATCCTGTATTTAGTATCAAACATCTTGTTTTCTGTGAATAGCAATCCAAAGGCTTTTTCCACTTCTTCAATATCGTCAGGATGAATTCTCTCAAGCCAGATACTTGCACCACCTTCATAAATTTCTTGCGGAGTGAAACCACTAAATTTTTCTATATTTGGACTGATGAATTTTGAATTACCTTCCTATGGAAACAACAAACGGTTGGGAACGAACTAATTATTTGGCATCAAACAAGATAAAGCATCTGCATTTCTGATACTCTCTCAATACTCCCTTTATTTTTCGGCAAAAACTATGAGTTTTAGGCAAAAAAGGTTGTATTTCTTTGCTTTATAATGATAAAGTATTATATATAAGGATACATATTCCTTTATTAGTATACTAATGCAGAACTGGGAGGGAAAACTGTATGAGACCAAGAGAAACAATCGAGTATGAGAAGGATGTCATTGATGCTTTCAAGCAGCGCAAGATCTTGACTATGCCTGAACTGAAGGCGATGTTGCACTGCTCGATTGCTACGGTTAGCAGACGGCTGAAAGAGTGGGCTGCGTTCAGCAGCTACAATAAGAACGCTCGGTATTACACGCTTGCTTCGATCCCGGAGTTCAACAAGAAAGGTTTGTGGAAGCATAAAGGCGTCTTCTTCTCCAAACACGGAACGTTGAAGAACACCGTTATTCACCTCGTTCAGATCTCCAGCAGAGGTTTGTCCAACCAGGAACTGCAGAGTATTCTTGGCACGAACACCACCTCCTATCTTGCCCAACGAAAACACCTGAAGGGAGTGAAGGCAGAGAAACACAACCGGCAGGTGGTGTACTTCTCGTCAGAGGAGGAGGAGTACCGGCGGCAGAAACAAAATAGATTTCCGCCTGAGCCAACAGTGCTGAAGCTACCACCGGATGCCATCACCATCATTGTCATAGTTGAGTTAGTCAAGCATCCCAGCAGCACGCCGGAGCAACTGTCCGAAATGTTGCGGCGGGAGGGGTACAAGATTGACGCCAATATGATAGATAATCTTCTCGAGCATCATGGGCTTAAAAAAAAACCGAATATGAGCGAGTGAAATTACTCAGTGAGATTATTGCCGGACTGACAAACAATCTGAGATCCGGGAGCCTCTTCCCCACCATGACCACCGTTACCTTTTGGCCCGAATCTCGCACTTGCCCACAGTGCGGAGTATGGATGAAGGTACTCAATACAACAACAAAGCCGGCTGCGACTCTTGCCATAGGGCAATTCCTGGCACGCGAGTACCACTACTACTGCCCCCGATGCGGATTTGTAGTTGGATCGGAAGAACTCAGAGGGCTTGTACCGGAAAGATGTAACATCGGATATGGTGTGTTGGCTTATGTGGGCAAAGAGTTCTTCCTGAACTCCCGGGATAATGAGCAAATCGTGATGAACCTGAGAGAGAAGAATGTCATTGTGTGTCGGAGTGAGATCTCGTATCTGGCGAAGAAGTTCATCGTTTGCCTGGCACTGCTGCATAAAAAGGTGCAAAAGGAAACAAGAGCTTTTCTGTCGATGAATGGGGGATATATTCTTCACCTGGACGGGACGTGTGAAGGCGAGAGTCCGCATCTGATCAGTGTATTGGACGGGATAACAGAAATTGTCCTGGACAATACGAAGGTGCCCTCAGAGAACGCAGATGATCTAATTCCTTTCCTTCAA
>DRHQ01000047.1 GCA_011049545.1 Candidatus Aminicenantota bacterium
AAATTTTTATTCACAGCTGAAACATCATTATAGAAATCATCGAGGCTTAACAGAAAAACATAAAATATCCTATTTAAAATGGTATTGTTACTTGAAAAATGACCTTAATTAACAACAATTTGATAGTATTATGCCCGCAATGACATGGAATCAAGCAACTTTGCTTAAGCTAAAAGTAGCCTGTCCCCATTATTCAAGCAACTTTGCTTATGCTAAATGGAGCCTGGCTCCATTATTTGGCTCCATTATTCACGGCGTCATTATTCATTACAATTTTGCGAGTTTGTTCAGCTCTTCCCAATCTTCATCGACCTGCTTTTGGTATTTTTCTAAAACCCAGGCATTTTCTTCTTTAAAAAGATGGCGGAATCTCCCCTGGGGTTTGATCCATTCCAAAACTGGCTTCTTCTCTTTAGGTAAATAATTAATCTTGTACTTTCCGTTTTCAACTTCATACAGAGGCCAGACACAGGTATCAACAGCAGTCTGTGCCAGTCGAATTCCCTGAGATTCATCACATTTCCATTCGGTCGGGCAGAGACAAAGAATATTCAGGAATGCAGGGCCTTCTGTTTCAAAAGCTTTTTGTGCTTTCTTGTAAAGGTCCTGCCACCTGTTTGGACTGGCCTGAGCAACATAAGGAATGTTATGGGCAACCAAAATCTTTGTTAGATCCTTCTTGCGCTGTAATTTTCCAGGACTCTTTATCCCTTCGGGAGAAGTCGTAGCTGAGGCCCCCAAGGGAGTTGCCGAAGACCTTTGTCCTCCGGTGTTGGCATAAGCATTGTTGTCATAACAGACATAAACGATGTCGTGTCCTCTTTCCATAGCTCCCGACAGTGCCTGGAGTCCTATATCATAGGTTCCGCCGTCACCTCCAACACCTAAGAATTTTATCTTCTTATCTTTGGGAATCCTTCCCTTATTTTTCAAAGCCTTGTACATGGATTCAACTCCCGCAATTGTCGCTGCTGCATTCTCAAAAGCACTGTGAATCCAGCTCACATTCCATGAAGTTCGGGGAAAAATGGTTGTGCAGACCTCAAGGCAACCCGTGGCGTTAGCAATGATAAGAGGGTCTTCAGTGGCCCTTAAAACGATTCTAAAAATAAGGGGAATGCCGCAGCCCAAACACATTCCATGACCTGCGACCAATCTATCTTCCATCGCAGCTAAATCTTTTAACTTTGCCATTTTTTTCTCCTTTTCCTTACTCTCTTAAATTTATGTATCCGTATATCTCCTCAACTTTCCCTGTTTCTGCAATCTTTTCCAGTTTCAAAGCTACTTCTTTAAAATGTTCTACTTTTATGTCCCTACCCCCAAGGCCATAAACATAATTCACGATATGCGGACGCTCCTTATGATCATAAAGAGCAGAGCGGACCTCGGTGAAAAGAGGGGCTCCAAAAGCTCCAGGACTCGAAGAACGGTCGAAAACAGCTACGGCCTTCATCTTCTTCAATGCCTCAGCGATTTTCTCATGGGGAAACGGACGAAAAACCCGAGGTTTTAGAAGTCCGATTCTCTTCCCGTCTGATCTTAACTCATCTATTGCGTCTTTACATGTTCCTGCTGCAGAGCTCATAACCACGATACACAGCTCAGCATCATCCATCCTGTATTCCTCGAAAAAGCCGTATTCGCGGCCAAATTTCTGCCCGAACTCCTTGCCAACAGCTTCGATGACCGGGGGAGCATTTTCAATGCCTTCAATCTGGTTTCTTTTGTGCTCAAAGTAATAATCGGTAAAATCAATGGGACCCACTGTCATCTTCCGGCTTGTATCCAGAAGAGGATAGACAGGCTTGTACTCTCCGACAAACTTTTTGACTTTAGCGTCGTCCTCGACCTGGATGACTTCCAGGGAATGACTAATGATGAAGCCATCCAATCCAACAAAAACCGGAGTTCTGACCTTCAAATCTTCTCCGATACGAAAGGCCTGAATAAAATTGTCGTAAGCTTCCTGGCAGTTCTCAGAATAGATCTGAATCCATCCAGAATCTCTGGCACCCATGGTATCGCTGTGGTCGCCATGAATGTTTATCGGAGCACTTAAGGCGCGGTTAGCTATGGCTGCGACTATCGGAAGCCTCAAGCCGGCAGCAATGTAAAGCATCTCCCACATGAGTGCTAACCCCTGAGAACCAGTGGCTGTCATCACCCTTCCCCCTGCCGATGAAGCTCCGATGCAGACGCTCATAGCGCTGTGTTCACTTTCCGGGCAGACAAATTCGCTTGTGATCAATCCATCTGCCTTAAATTTAGCGATTGTCTCAACGATTGCCGTGGATGGAGTGATGGGATAGGCTGCCACTACGTCAGGATCAATCTGTCTTACAGCTTCTGCTATCGACTGATTTCCGTTTAATGTTTTGAGGGTACTCATTCCGCACCCCCTTCAGCAAGCTTTGCTTCTTCTTTTACCATAATAATGGCTTTCTCTTTTGTTGGACACTCCACAGAACACATTCCACAACCTGTACAATAATCGTAATTTATCCCTTTTACTTCGTCTCTTTCAACGAGGATGGCTGAATGCGGGCAGTAAAGCCAGCAAAAAAAGCACTGAATGCATTTTTCCTCTATAAACTGCGGCTTTTTCCCTGAACGCCAGGTCCCGGTTAAATTTTTGACGGAGTTTCCTGCATCAAGGTTTATGGTGCCGATTGTTAATTCCTTCCAGGTTTCTTTTTTCATCCTTCTTTTACCTCCTTTAGAGCTCTGTCTATGGTTCGCACGTTCTTCTCAACAACTTCGGGCCTCAGCTTTTTTCCGAGAGAGATCCTTATCTTATCTTTAAATTTTTTAAGGTCCATGAGCTCAGTGATTTTTACCAAGGCTGTGACCATGGGCACGTTGGGAATAGCTCTTCCCAGTTCATCCGAAGCTATGGTGTAAGCATCTAATGCATAAATTTTCCTTGCTCCTAAAGACAGTCTCTCTCGAATAAGAGAAATGTCAAAAGTGGTGTTCATCAGGAAAATCGCATCCTCTTTCGCCCCACCGCTTATATCCACAATACCCAGCAAGGATGGATCAGTGACCACGACAATATCAGGATTATAGACATGACTGTGCGTCCGGATGGGATTTTTGCTGATTCGGTTAAAAGCCAGGATGGGGGCACCTCTCTTTTCTGCCCCAAATTCGGGGAATGCCTGAACATATTTATCTTTTTCTGAAGAGAGCACATCTGCCAAAGTTACTGCTGCCGTAACAACTCCCTGGCCCGCACGACCGTGCCAGCGTATTTCAATTAACTCTTTCATTTAGCCTCCTTTCTCTAAAATCTGGGCTTTGCCCCAAAGTCGCACGATTATATGTCATTGAGAACGACTAGAAGGAGCGAAGCAATGACATTAAAGGAATAAGCAATCCTGATTTTTCTATCAAGCAACTTTGGGACAATGCTAAATAATGAATAAAACATCTCATTCCTTGATTTCTGTCCTTCCTTCTAAAGCTTTTTTAATTGTAACTTGGTCGGCATAATCAATATCAGATCCTACTGGCAATCCCATGGCTAATCTTGTCAGCTTGATGTTGAAATCTTTTAAAATTTTCGCTAGATATACGGCTGTGGACTCACCTTCCACAGTAGGGTTAGTAGCAATAATAATTTCCTTTATATTGCCCTCTTTTATTTTCTTCTCCAATTTCTCTGTCTTTAACTCATCGGGTCCTACTCCCTTTAAGGGAGAAAGAGCTCCTAAGAGAACATAATATCTTCCGGTGTAAATCTCGGTTTTTTCTATGGAGAATATATTAAACGGTTCTTCAACAATACAAAGGACTTCGTCGTTTCGGCTCGAGTCAGTACAATAGTGACAAGGATCGACATGAGTCATGCTGTTGCAGATGGAACAGAAAAATGTGTTGCGCTTGGCTTCTTTTATTGCTTTTGCCAATTTATCTGCTTCTTCCTGGGGAAGGCCAATGATATAAAATGCAATTCTCTGGGCAGTTTTGGCTCCGATGCTCGGAATTTTCTTCAGTTCCTCAATAAGGAGATTCAGAGGATGGGTTTGATCAATCATCAGAAAAGCCCAGGAATTTTAAGACCCATCCCAAATTTCCCCATTTTTTCGGATACGTTTTCGTCCACTTTTGTCCCGGCATCGTTAAATGCAGCAATGATCAAATCCTGGAGCATTTCAATATCATCTTTATTTACAACTTCCGGATCAATGCTGATTGATAACAAACTTTTTGAGCCGTCAAGGGTGACAGTAACCATTCCGCCCCCGCTCGCCCCGTCTACTCTCATCTCTGCTAACTCTTTCTGGAGTTTATCCTGCATTTCCTTTGCAGTCTTTAACATTTTTTGTAAATTTGCCACATTTTTCATTTTTTTCTCCCTAAATCGAAAGGCAATTTATTTTTATCATCCTCAGCTTTTTTTATGGGTTTAATCGAAAGCACCTGTGCCTTGAATTTATCCATAAAAGACTGAACAGATGGATCCTTCATAGCTGCTTCAATTTCTCGCTCCTTTTTTCCCTTATCTTCTTCGAATTTATTGGGTGTCATTTCGTTTATTTTCTGATTAGATACCTCTGGAGCTTTTTCTTCCAGCACCTTTTCTTCTAGCACTTTTTCTTCCAGCGCTTTTTCTTTCTGGAAAGTAATTTTGTTGAATTCTTTTCCAGATGGAGATTTCAGCTCTTTCTTAATATCTTCTAATTCCTGGATGACGTCTTTCAACGGCGTAATCTTTTTAAAATGGCTCAATTTAACCACGAAAACTTCTAAATAAATCCTGGGGTGGGAAGAGAATTTCAACCCCGGTTCTCCCTGTTGAAGGGCAACGAGATAACGTAGCAACTCCTCTTCGGAAGCTTTCTTTGCTTCTTCTTTTAAATCATTCATGTCTTCTTCATTCAAAGATAACAAATCCTGCGGATTCTTGACCGATCTGACCAGAAGTAAATTCCTAAAATGTTGAACGAGTTCTTTATAAAAAAATCGAAGGTCATAGCCGCTTTCTATCACTTTTTCCACGAGTGGAAAAACTTCATCAGGCTTTTCTTCCAGGATTGTTTTTGAAAAGGCAAAAAGGAGGTCTTTGCTGATGGTTCCTAATATCTCTTTTAAATCCTCATCATTTATGACTTCTCCCGAAAAGGCAACTGCTTTGTCAAGCAAGCTCTGAGCATCTCTTAAACTTCCATCTGCGGCGTCGGCAATAAGGCTTAAACCGGAGGATGATATCTTTATTTTCTCTTTTTGAGAAATGTCTACTAAATGATTGATTACCTCTTTCTGAGAGATTTTTTTAAATTCAAAGTGCTGACATCGAGATATGATCGTGGCCGGGACCTTATGTAATTCAGTGGTCGCAAAAATAAAAACAGTATGGGGTGGAGGCTCTTCCAGAGTTTTTAAAAGTGCATTGAAGGCTGGAGTAGTTAGCATATGGACTTCATCAATGATAATAACCTTAGAACGGCTGTGGATAGGTTTATATTTTACTCCTTCACGAAGCGATCTTACCTCATCAATCCCCCGGTTAGATGCCCCGTCAATTTCGAGAACATCCACAGAACGGTCCTCGCTAATTGCCTTGCATAATTCACATTTATTACAGGGAGTAGGCGTTGGACCAAGCTGACAGTTCAAAGCTTTAGCTAAGATCCGAGCAGCAGTCGTTTTTCCTACTCCCCTCATTCCAGAAAAAATATAAGCTTGAGCAACCCTGTTGTTTTTGATAGCATTCTGGAGCGTTTGAACAACAGGTTTTTGGCCGATCATCTCCTCGAAAGTCTTGGGTCTATATTTTCGGGCAAAAATAAGATATGTCATTTTCTCAGGTTTGAAAGGTTAGATAAGGAAACTGCGCTCCTATTATTTGAACAAAATATATTATCACAATTCGCTATGAATTCAAAAACTATTTTAATAAAGGGATGTTCCCAAAGGGGACACTCTTTACCAGAGAACGCCGTAAAGCCCCTTGCTTTAGCAATGGGGAGTTGTCAAACTTCACATTCAAGATATATGGAATGTCACATTTTAGAGCGACCCTTTTTTACCGTCCCTTTTTTTATTTTTTGCTTTTTTTATAATAGGATGTCCTTTTGGGGAACGTCCCCCATTGATACATTTATATCGTTTTAGACATGGATAAAAAAAAGAGCCTTTTTGAGATTCATGCAGCTGTTTTGTTGTTCGGATTAGCCGGACTTTTCGGTAAATGGCTCATCCTCTCTCCTTTTATCATCGTCTTAGGCCGTGTTTTTTTTGCCAGCATAACCCTAGCCCTACTTCTCTGGTTCTCAAAGCAAAGCATGAAGGTCTCGCCCAAAAAAAATTATCTAAGCTTTATCTTTCTCGGATTAATCCTCGCTGTTCACTGGGTTTCTTTTTTTAAATCGATCCAGATCTCTACGGTAGCCGTAGGCCTTTTTTCTTTCGCAACCTACCCTGTCTTCACAACTTTTCTTGAACCTCTATTACTCAAGGAAAAAATTGTCAAAATGAATATTTCTTTCTCGTTATTTTGTGTTATTGGAGTATTCTTAATCATCCCTAGTTTTGGTCTTGATAATTCCACCTTTGTTGGAGTCCTCTGGGGCCTTCTTTCCAGTATAACTTTTGCAGTGCTTACAATTCTGAACAGAAAACTCACTCAGCATTTCTCAAGTCTGCTCATAGCCTTTTACCAGGACTTCTTTGCCATGCTGTTCCTCCTCCCTTTCTACTTTGTGCTCCGGCCTGCTTTAAATACAAACGACATTCTTCTCCTTTGTGTCCTTGGAGTGTTTTGCACTGCAGGCTCTCACACTCTCTTTATAAAAGGAATGAAGCGCATGAAAGCTCAAACCGCAAGCATGATCCACTTTCTTGAACCTGTTTATGGAATTATCTTCGCGTTTTTCCTTCTTCATGAAATTCCTTCTCTCCGGATAATCTTAGGGGGAATCATTATTTTATCGGGTCAGATTTTAATAATTTTAAGAATTTTTAAAAGGAGGAAAAAAGATGTACACAAAGTTTGATTCTGAAATAATTGTTCGACCGAGTGAGATCGATATAAACCGCCATGTCCACCAATCTGTCTACTTTGATTATGTTTTATTTGCCCGGTGGGATCAGATGAAACGATGTTATAAAATGTCGATGGAAGAGTTTTTCAAAAGGGGCTACTCCTGGGCAACAAAATCCGCCTACTTCGAATTCAATAAACCTATCTTTTTAGGAGATAAGATTATTGTCAGAACCTGGGTTGAAGGTGCAAAGCAGAAAAGTGTGAAAGTTTGCTTTCAAATCCTGAAAAAAGAGACCGAAAAAATAGCTGCGGAAGGTTACTTTGTATACGTTCTCATAAACGCAAAAACAGGAAAACCTGAGAATATCCCTGAAGATATCATAAAAATATATTCTGTGTAGCAAAAACCAAAAAGCTGCGTTATTTCTCTATTTTCTTTTTGACAGTTTTCTTCTCTGCCTTCTTCTTATCATCTTTCTTTTTCTTTACGACTTTTTTCTTTTCTTCTTCATGCCTCTTTTTTATATTGGTTTTTTCCTCTGTGTGGCTTTTTTGAAGCTGAATAACTTTTTCTTTGTGGTCTCTCTCGACTCTCTTTTTCACGGCAGATGTCCTGGCAGTTTTCCTCTCTGTTTCTAATTTCTGTTCGAGTTCCTTCTTTTCCCTCTGCTGGCTTCTCTCCAGAATTCTGATCTCTCGCTCTTGAGCATCTCTTAGATTCTTTTCTCTTTCAGCAGCCGATACCTTTTTATCGGTTTTTCTGATTACAGTTCTTCCTCCTGATATCCTTGCTTTTGCTTCATCTTTTCTTACGACTGTCTTGGGCTTCGCAGTCTCACTCTTTCTTATCTTTGGTCTGTATACCTCAAGTTGTCCGGCTTTTATTCTTCTTACCTCTGCTTTATTTATATCCTTGAGTTCATATTTTGAAATCTGCTTCTTGGTTATCCTTCGGACTCGATCAATACTGACGCCTTCGTTGACGACTCTATTGTTCCGGACGTAAATATTCGTTTTATGGACCGTATACCTGATGATGGTTCTATTTCGCTCATACGGATATACATGGAGATGGAGAGAGGTATCCAAAAAATAATTACCATCTACAAAAACCCAGTGTGAAGCGGGGATGGAAAAAGCAGTATGTCTGACTCCAACTCCCGCGACAAAAGGGACTCCGGGTGGAAGAGGAGCCCATCCTATATACATATTACTACTGCGCCAGGTGACCCAGCCAGGTCCCCAGACGTTCCCAGGTATCCAGAACCAACCAAAGTCTCTATTCCAGTCCCACCGTCCATAATGAAAAGGAGCCCAACCCCATATAATCCGAGAGCGCCACATCCAGCCATAGTCTGTCCAAACCCAACGTCCACGGGTATAAGGACAGCCAGCCGTAGGGCACGTCGCGGGGGATCCACACATACCCATAAGGACGAGAATAGACCCACATTCCATGCGGAGAAAGATAATCATAAAAATAAGAAACATCCAGACCTGGAGAGACATCATCATATGGTGCTTCGTAATATTCTTCCTCTGGGGGTATACCTTCTTCTTGAAAAGGGACATAAACAAGACAGCTTGCAGTAAAAATTAGACCTAATAAAACGATAAACATATGTTTTTTCATGGCAATTCCTCTTTCGTTGACATAGTTGATATATTATTTATAGTAAAGCAGTAGAGCTTTTTTTTCAATTCGAAAATTGTAACTGTATTGAATTGATTGTAGGGATTTGATGAATCAAATCTCAACAATAAATGAATCAAACTTTTTCTCTTGGTGTAGGGGCTTGATTTATCAAGCCCACATTTTCACAAATAAATTAGTGGATTAAATAAATCAAAACCCGGCGTGCATAATTAAAGGTGGATTTGATGAATCAAACACCTACAAAAAAAAGGTCTGCCCGCAATTATTCAAGTTTTGCAAGTCTGACCCCATTGTTACCAATTATTCAAGTTTTGCAAGTTTTGCAAGTCTGACCCCATTGTTAATATTTTTCAGCTTTTTGGAAGACCTGATTGACTTTCTCGAAGGCCCAATCTAAGTCATCCCTTTTGATAATTAAAGGAGGGGCAAACCGGATGACATGTTCATGGGTTTCTTTGCAGAGGAGCCCCTCTTCTTTTAAATCTTCACAAAAACGCCTTGCTCCGCCCGCTTCTTGTTTTAACTCTATTCCGATGAGCAAACCCTTTCCCTTGATTTCTTTGATGTGCTTGCTTTTAAGGGTTTTCAACTTTTCCAAAAAATAATTTCCCAGCTCAGCAGAATTTTCGACCAATTTTTCTTCAGTAAGCACCCGGAGAGCCTCACGGGCTAAAGCGCACGCTAGAGGATTAGCTCCAAAGGTGGTCCCATGCTCTCTGGGCTTGAAAAGCCCTAAGATTTCACGGGGCGAAAGAACAGCAGATATAGCATAACATCCTCCAGCCAGAGATTTTCCGATAACAAGAATGTCGGGCTTCACCTCTTCGTATTCACAAGCAAAGAGTTTACCAGTACGACCCAGCCCGGTCTGAATTTCATCAGCAACAAACAAAACGTTATTCCTCTCGCAGATCTCTTTGGCCTTCTTCAGGTAACCCTCTGGAGGCATGATGATTCCAGCTTCAGCCTGGAAGGGTTCAACCAGGAAAGCAGCTGTATTAGGCTTAATTGCCGCTTCCAGAGCTTCAGCATCACCGTAGGGAACTATGACAAACCCAGGCGTAAAAGGGCCGAAATCTTTTCTGTATAATGTTTCTGTGGAAAAACTGATAATGGTCACAGTGCGCCCATGAAAATTGTTGGAACAGGCAATGATTTCTGCTTGATCCTGGGGAACACCCTTTTTCTGGTAGGCCCACTTTCGAGCCGCTTTGATCGCGGTTTCTATCGCTTCAGTTCCAGAATTCATGGGAAGTACCATTTCATAGCCGGTCAATTCACAGAGTTCCTTAGCTAGAAGCGGCCATTGATCATTCCGAAAAGCGCGAGATATCAGAGTCAGTTTTTCGCCTTGATCTTTCAGAACTTTTACGAGGCGAGGGTGACAATGGCCGTGGTTAACTGCAGAATAGGCACTTAAGCAATCAAGGTATTTCTTTCCTTCCACATCCCAGACCCAGACACCTTTTCCCCTGGCAATGACCACATCCAAAGGGAGATAATTATGAGCCCCGTATAAATCTTCTAAATCAATGAAATCTTTTGTATCCATTGCTTTTCCTTTTTCCCCAAGCATCTTTGGCTTATTATCTTTTTAATCCTGGCAAAAAATAGTGGCGGAGAGGGTGGGATTCGAACCCACGGTACGGCATTAGCCGCACACACGCTTTCCAAGCGTGCTCCTTAAGCCACTCGGACACCTCTCCACTTCTTTCTCCAATATTTAAGCAGCAAAAGAGAGGATGCTTAAACTATCAAAAAAAACCTATAAGGTCAATTTTGAGGGTTTATCATAAGCATTTCTTTTTCCGTGATAGAAAGCAAAATTGTTGATAAAAGAATCGGAAACGCTTACGGCTTTACCTCGCTCGTCAATGCTTATTCTTTCCTGTAGATATTAATTATATCTTTTAGCAAAGAAGCTCCCGCGCCTTTAGGATCAGATTTTCCGCCTGTCACTGTTATAGAATCCATCGTATCGGTAGTAAAAACAATGCCCTTATTGGTTCCATCCACACCAAAAAGAGGGTGGGAACTGTCTATAACGGTCAATCTCACTTCAAGTCGAAGCTCTTCTGCACGCTTAAAGAGTATTCCCAATAACTTTAATGCTCTATCTTTTTTTCTCCCCTGATTCAAAAGATAGGGAGGAATCGCATCGATACCTTCAACTGTCATGTCATCCAGAGTAAAATCTGTTTTCTGCAAAGCATTCGAAATAATAAGAATCTTGGAGGCCGTATCCAAACCGCTTACATCTAGGGAAGGATCGGTTTCCGCTATTCCCTTGGATTGCGCCTCTTTTAAAGCCTCCTTGTAATCTACCCCCTCTTTCATCCTGGTCAGGATGTAGTTAGTCGTGCCGTTTAGAATACCTTCAATCCGAGAAATCTCGGCCCCAGCCAGTGAATAAAGAGCAATATCCAGAGCAGGAAGGGCAGCAGCCGTCGCTCCGCTGAATTTTAAAGCCACATGTTTATTTTCGGCCTTTTCATGCAAGCCGCGAAAATCGATAACGAGGGGACCTTTGCTGGCAGTCACCACATGCCATCCTCTATCCAAAGCGTGACGGATATGCCTGAGACCGGGTTCACCGCTTTTTATGTTGGATGGAGTGCATTCGACAAGCACTCCCGGTTTAATTGAATCAAGCACAGATGTAAGCTTTAAGTCTGGCTTCCAAAGAGGATTTTTCCGGAACATAGTTAAGGAAGAATATTTTTCAATAACCTCGGATGTATTCAGAGCCTGAGAGGAATGAATAGCACCTCCTATCTCAAAAATGGAGTAAAATTTGATATCCAGCCCGTACCTTATCCTGCAAAATTCGTTTTTCTCTTGGGCAACACGAAGAAACGCCTGACCAACATTCCCAAATCCCATCAGGATGATGTTTACTGTTTTCATATAGCTGTTATCTTATTATACTCAAAAGTAATTCTGAAACGCTTATTATCACTTCTTTTTAGCGGTAAATACTCCATTGGGTTGAGTAACCTTGGCTTTTGTAACTTTCCCTGCCTTATCCACTATAAATTCTACGCTATATCCAGTTAAATTCTTCAGATTAAACTCTGTCCCTTTATAGGGAACCAATTCGTATTCTGGCTGGCCCGGCACAGTGAGAATAAGGTTATTCTCTCCTCTCAAAGAGACAGTTACAGTCATTTCTCCAAGCAAATATTCGCCCACGAATTTTTCAAGAAAGCTTTTCTCCTTCATCTTTTTCTCGGGCATCTTAGTAAACACGATTGCTTCTACGCTATCCTCTAACTGCACAGAAAGACTGTTAATATTTCCCTTATTGTCGGTAAAGAAGGAGACTTTTTCATTCATGTCATAAAATTCATTGCTCATCTCGAAAATGTCGTAATGATAATGTTTTACATCAAATGAGATGGAATTAAAAACGCCTTTTAATCGGACGCCTTCCTTTTTTATAGCTACAACACCATATCCAGGATGCTCATAGTCTCCAGCGTAATCCTCAAGAGGATGGGATGGTTTTGTGTTCAACTTGCGGTCTTTACCCTTCTCCTTTTTAGCCTTTTCAGCTTCTTCTTTGGCTTTATCTATCTGATCCTTAATGCGTTTATTCCAGGGAATCTGGTCAAGCTCGAGTAGACGATCATAAGCATTATAGGCAACAATTGATGGAAGTGGAGTTCCGCTCATGTTAGTGAAAATAACCATCCCTATGTTGTCTCTGGGCATAAAAGTAACTTGAGCAGTAAATCCATCGATTCCGCCGCCATGAGAAACCATGAGATGACCTCTGTAAGCGGTGATTCCCCAGCCCATTCCGTATGTTGAGTAGAATGATTCATCATATTTAAAGGATTTTGAGCTAATCATCTGCGGAGAATGAATCTCATTGAGACTCCCTTCAGATATAATCTGTTTCTCGCCAAACTTCCCCTTGCTTAAATTGAGTAAAAGCCAGTCTGCCATATCAATCACATTGGAATTTATCGAGCCGGCGGGTCCCATTGTATCTATGTTTCGGAACGGAATTTCTATGACCTTATCGTCTTTCTCCATGTAAGGAAGAGCGAAATCTGGAGCTTTTTTGGAATCTTCCACTGAAAAATTGCTATCATTCATGCCTAAAGGCCTAAAAATACGATCCTGGACAAATTTTTCCCAGGTGGTTCCTGCAACTTTCCCCACCATGTAACCCGCGGTCATAAACATCAGATTCTGATACTGAAAGGTCGTTCGGAAATCCTTGCTTGGCTCAAGATACTGCAAGCGATCAAAGAGCTCTTTACGGGTTGCAGATGAGCCATACCACAACAAATCATGGCGAGGCAGGCCAGATCGATGACAGACTAAATCACGAGGAGTCATCCCCTCTGTGGCAAAAGAATCTTTGAGCTTAAACGAAGGGAGGTATTCTTTCACAGGCTTATCCCAATCAAGCTTGCCCTCATCAACCAGGATGCCCATGGTTGCTGCAGTAAAAGCTTTGGAGCAAGAGCCTATAGCAAAAAGAGTCTTGGGAGTCACTTTTAAGCCTTTCTTTACGTCCCGGAAGCCAAATCCTTTAGAAAAAATGACTTCCCCATTCTTAACGATGGATATTCCTAGCCCGGGAACTTTCCATTCCTCCATTGCTTTGGTGACAAATGTGTCAAATCCTTTGAGGCCTACCTTTTGAGTTTTTTCTTCAGCAGAGAATGGTGTGCTAAAAAGCAGGGAAAGGACAATCAAAAGACAAAACGCTTGAACAATTCTTTTTTTCATATCAAATCCTCCTTTCTTGGTTCATATCAAATAATTTATGAATAAGAAACTCTGCTCTATTTGAATTTGATTCTAAAATTTAATTCTTTTTATTTATCAAGTCAATCAGGAATAACCAAATGAACTTAAAAAAAAGCGAGCTGTAGGATGTAGTTTTTTTGTACAAATTAGAGAAAAGCAGTCCGTGCCCTTTTAGTCTGGAGAAAAAGTTGCCTGTCCCCTTTTTGTCCCTTTTTTTCCTAAAAATACACTGCGGGCTTTCCTCTGTTTCGTTTTGTCAGGCTAAATGTGGGAAAAACGGGCAAGGAAGAATAACCGTTAGCTATTATCTATTTTTTCTTTTTCTCGAGAAATTTCATTCAATTGTTCTTTGGTCAGGGGGAATTTGTACTTTTTAATTACTTTCTTTTGGACATCAAATAAAATCAATGCAGTAACACTTAAATCTAAATCCAAATCACTGAATACACCATTTTTATCCAGAATAATAGGAAATTTTATATTGTTGCCTAATATAAATCCCCTCAATTGCTTTTCAATTATCTGAATGTCTATTTCAGAACTTAATTCATCCTCATCTTCATGAAAAATCAGAATTCCAAGGACTGATTTTTCAAGTTCATTGGCATTGATTGTCTCGATAAATTTCGTGAATGACTGCAGGCATAGAGAACAATTAATAAAATCCATGTCAATTATTAAAAAAAACTTTTTATCCAGGATAGGATTCCTGTCTTGTTCATTGGAATTTGAATCAGTAATAAAGAACAAAACAGTCAATATCGTTATTATTATGATTATTACTTTTTTTCTTAAAATCATCTATTTTTTTCTCCCTACTTTTTTATCTTAAAAAAACTTCTTTCCGGCCACTATTCTTCGATTCCTAAATAGAATATATACAAGTTTCGTGCCAAGCTGACAGATGTACACTAAATCACTGATATATAAAGAAATATATGATTAAGGCTCATATCTAAAACTTAGAAATTTGAAATAAAATGTCACAGTTTTCCTTGGTATCTGGTCTAAACAATTGAAAAGAAATAAATTATAAGAGTGTGACATGGCACAGAATGTGACATTGAATGCACACTTTAAGTTTATTGGGGGATAAGGTTTCAACCAAGTCTAACCGCTGCTCAAATCAATATCTGTGCTGAACATCCACCTCGCCTCAAGTTATCCAACACGAACTCCTGATGAACTTATTCTCCGAGTTATGGTAGGAAAGGATTAAGGAATGGTCTTTCCCTATTTCCTTGAGTTGATGATCGGGCGGAGTGTCGATAGGTCACGCCTGGCTTTCCATTTGATCCTTCCTTTTTCTGGACCGCCTTCTATTTCCATGGTGCCTCGCATAGTATTACCTTGTATAATTCCTTCAAAGTGCAAGCTTTCTGTACGGCCTTTTAGCTTTCTTTCCAAGGTAAAAAGCAACATGTTTCCTCTGATCTTCAAATCCTTGATGAATACAGAAATCGAGGAGGCGCCTTCCAGTACCTGCCCTCTAACTCGCTGAAACTCCTGGTCAAACCGCAGTGTAAACTCGTCGTTCCCAGAGAAATCCGGTATAGTTAGTTTCCAGGTCCCCTTCACATTTCCTGGAATAATCCAGAGATATACCTTATGAGTACGCCAATAATCATCTATTTGCTCATCCCAATAATTAAATAGGTACGGATCCCTATAATCTTCTGCTTTTACAGAAGAGGTCACATCAGGTTCCCATTTTCCCATATTAAATTCATGAGAAACAACTCTTGAGCCTGGACTCAGCTCCCGGAAAAGTTTTGGCCGCAATCTGAGGTTGACTCCCGAGAGCAGATATAGAGTTACAACGCTTGCCTCCCTTATTTCCGCCTCGAAGAGATCCATTTGAATAAACTGAACTCTGTCAGATACACCTGCCTTGATTGCATTTTATTGACTTTCCCTGACGCGTTCAGGATCGATATCTATCCCTACACCCCGGCAGCCATACATCATTGCAGCCGTGATGACGATTCGCCCGTCCCCGCACCCGAGATCATAGAGCACATCATCTTTGTCTACGTTGGCAATTCTGAGCATTTCCGCTACGACTTCATCCGGAGTAGAAACATAAGGCACCTCAGGTTTTTTTTGTTGTGCTGGAGCTTTGCTTACAAAAATAAGTGTCATCGCTGCAAGCAGGCAGATCAAGGATATCTTTGAATATTTTCTTTTCATTTCTAAAAAAGACGCTCCTTTATTACTTATTTGTTTTGACGAAAATGGATGTATTTTCTTCCGTTACAGATTTAATGCTTTAGAAGGAAATTTGTGAGATATTTGTATCGAGCATAAAAAAAATCTTATTATTATCAAACCGGTTGCAATGGCGGACGCGGTTGCAACCAATTCGAACCGATGCTGAAATAACGGCTCAAATCAAAATCTATCCTGTCCGTCGAGTTTATATGTATCAGAAATTTTCCCGAAAGGCAAAAAAACTTCGCCTGTTAGGTATGTCATACGAACAAATATCTAAAAGTCTGAATATCAGCAAAAAAACCGCTATAAATGCTTGTAAATATGAAAAAGTATAAACAAAAGTTATTAAAACCTTAGATTGGGGGATATCACATTTTGGTCACAAAAATCTTTTATTAATTGGAAATATTATTTTTAATTAACTGAAAATAATAGAGATACCATATAAAAAAGATCATTAGGGCGACAAATTAGAAATCCGATGCCCCTTATTTGTCTGTGGCATTCTATGCAAGCTAGTGAATCGACTTCATAGAGCATGCGGATAATATCCGCTCAACCTAGGGAGGGCATAAACCTCTCATATAAGTCATAGTCATTTGCATAACGCCTCGCCTGACCAGCGGGCGCGGTTTTTAGCCCGTCTGCGTCCAGGCGAAGGTTATACGCCTTTTAGCTTTTTTTCAGCATATAGTTTACAACCTTCTAGTAATCTCTCTAAAACAGTGTCTATCGCCAGTGGCCAGTCAGTACGCCCCTCGATTGAGATGCCAAAATGTTTTCCCATCAACTCCATTGTCTTAAAGTCGTCACTGTTATCAGGGTTGTATCGACCTGATGAGTGGGCAAATCGATTCCTTAGTCTCCTTACTATATTGAGTTGTTCGGCTCCATCGAGTGTGAAATCAATTTTGATAGCGTTGGAAATCAATTGGTATGATTCAATAAGGGAGCAAAGTCTTATGATAAAGTTCTGATTAATCCAATGTCCGATTCTTAGCATCTCATCCTTAATCTCAACGGACAGCGGTTCTTCAAATGTGTGGACTATTTTTATGCCCTGAGCCCTATAGTAAGGAGGCGTCAAAAGAATTTTTGCTCCTATCGAGCTATCATCAACGTACGGGAAATATCCTCTGTTTTTATTTAGATACGTCCAAAGGATATCCATCTCCTTGTTGATCTGTTCAAATTCTTTTTCCATATCATTTCCTCCGCATAACGATCTGCGGTTCACCTGCGGAGGCGATAAGGGCACGTAATTTTTTGTTTTCACTTCAAAAAACTTTGAGAAAGCACTAAACCAACCAAAAAGCACGAGCCCTTCGTCCGGTGCAACCGCTTGTTAGCTGCTACTTGAGGATTTTATGTTTTGAACAATATTCCTTTAAAAATTTTATGTATCTGGCATAGCCAATTCCAGTGCTTATATATGTATTTAGTGTCTCAACGGTTGCTTTTATAGCTTTTAAGGGATCAACGCCCATTATTTGAACTGACCCTTGCTTTGAAGTTGCCTCTATATATACGGTTAATTCTTGCAAAGCTTTTGATATGCCACCTTCACGCATACTAATAATTCCAATCGCTTTTCCATCTCCAGATATTAGAGCACCGCCTGAATTACCTTTATTAATGGAGCCTTGAATGCAAATTATGCTTCCAGAGTCATCTATTCCTGAAATCATCCCTTTATGAGTTATTAAAGCAGGTGTAAAAAGAGGGTGTCCCGAAAAATAACAGTTGGAACCTATTTTCAGATTTTTTATATCTTGACCTGAAATTTCCAAAATATAATTTTTAATATTTGTTGGCTTTTTAATGAGTTTTAAAATTGCAAAGTCTTGAGATAGTGGAGACAGATCAGCTTGATTAGGTGGGGAAATGCAATTAGCATTAATGGTTGCTCCTTCTATCGTTGTGATTTGAATATCTTGAAAAATATTCCAGCTAATTTTTTGTCCATTTTGGTTAGTTGATGCAATAACATGAAAACAAGTAACAACTAAATCATCTGAAATAAAAAAACCTGAACCTTTTGAATTTCCTGACTTACTTGTAACTTTAACACAACTAGTTCTAGATAAGTTAATGATATCCATATCATCTCCTGCAAATAAAAACGAAATGTTGAAGATATAAAAAAATATAAATGATATTAATTTTTGATTATTCATTTCAAATATCTGCTTTTACCAGCTAGCGTATTGAATTCAGCGGCACGCGCCACGGGCATGCGTCGGCTGCAATGAATGGTTAGCCAACAAAATCAAATTATTTCCCTCGCTCAATTTCACCCAACATTTCGCCATAGGCCTCGCCGGCGGCATTGAGACATTCATCGCACCAATTCCCCTCGTCAAATGTCGAAAATGTGCCGACAGTCTTTTTCTCGCACTGTGTGCAATAGTCGTAGTAATAATGTTTGGCCTCGCACAAGTGGCAAAAGACCCTTTTCTCGTCACGTAAGCAGAGAACTAGCGTAGTTCCACAATCCGGACATGGGGAAGCGAGGACACCGCCTTCCTTATTCGCCTTTTGGCGAGCTTCAGATACGACATATTCCCATTCTTTGAGCAGACCATTCACCGTCTTATAGAGATTTTTGGGAAGGAAGCTTTCAAGTGGGGTGTTTAGTTCTATTTTCGCGAACTTTGCCAAAAAGTCCAGTAGACGCCTCAACTGAAGGTCAGCCAGTTCTTTATCGAACTTGGGCATGTGGTGCACAATTTGATTCCGCCATTTTGCGATAGTTTTCACAAGTCGGACTTCCTTAACATGAATAGGAACGCCGAGGTTAATTAGCCGATGGGGGAGATTGCGGAGCGGTACGCTATCCTCATGTGCGAAATCTTTTGCGTCAATATTCTTATAGATTAGATTTGGATGGATTCGTGACAGTTTTGCCTTAAGCAGTAATTCAGCTGCAGAGACGGAATGCAGAATCGCAAAATTGAGCTTCCGGTCTCGATAGCTATTCAGAGATTCGATTATGAAGTCCTTTGCGGACGATAGGAGTGTATGATCGGATTCCATCTTATTTATGCTAGCTAACATATATTCGGCAACAATTCACATTAAGGCTACAGCTATTCCACAGATCACGATTCCAACTATAACTAGTAAGAAATTTGGAATATCTATCATCCAATGATGTTTCTTGACCGAAATTTGGAGGCCCAACTTCTTCTCCATCTGCTGAATAACTCCCACTGAACGATCAATTGCCCGAAAAGTACCTATCATAATCCAAAAAACAAGTATGCCCATAATGCACAGTGCAATCGCACCTAGACGGATATGCTTAGGATCACCTTCGGATGCAGCAGCTAATGCAATACCCACCACGCCAAGATATGCAAAAGGTAGTTGCCAGAATCGCTGAGCATACATTCGGGAGTGCTGATTAACTTCACACAATTGCGTTTTCAGTATTTCCTCTTTTGAATTGGACATATTCTCTTATCTTAAGATGCCGAACGGTAAAGCTCACGGGCGCGCCGTTTTTTTGCGCGTCCTGTGGAGCGAGTTGTTATGTCTTATTAGCCCTTCTTTTTTCAACACCCTTACGACGTTTTTCAACTAACAGGTACGCATATTTTTCATAGCTGCGATTTTTAAGATTGTTTCTTGTATCAGTTATCTTTTGATAGTTAGCATCAAAGTCTCTTTCAAATGTCTGTAAGGAAACCACTAAATCATGGACAATATTAGATAAACCTGATATCAAACCTTTCTTATATTGTAACGAGGGCAAGTTTTCATTATTTAATAATTGATATTTATTTTCTTCTACGTCTGTTCCTTCGCTATTTAATGGATAGATCCATTGCCCATGCGCAAGCTTATTTCTCACCTCTATGATAGATTTCAGGTCACTGTCTAGAATTTCTTTTAAGGTTTCATATCTAGCATAGGCGGTAAAGGGAAGTGTGGTATCAGTTAACTTGGCATTGGGTAAATTGTAGTGTTTGCGAAATGCCAACTCTACAACCTTATGCCATTGTTCAAGCTGAGCAGATTGGGCAAAAACAAAAGATCTTTCCTCAACAGAGAAACCACTATTTTCGAAAAGTAGTTTTTTTAGCCGAATTTCAACCCAGGCGCCCAACAGTAAAGCATAAAGTCTTATAAAAGATTCTACTGCTGGAGCATTCTCTGCGCTTATTGCCTTTCTTGCAGATAGGGCTGTGTTGTTGAGGGCAATTTCAACAGACCGGATATTGGCCACATGAAATTGATAAAGTTTATTATCGCAGGCCATTAAATTCTTTCCTTACCGCCAAAAGACACTTAGTTGACAAATGTCCTTTGGCGGTAGGGAATCGAACCCTACTAAACTCTTACCTTTCGGTAAGCGAGTTTCCATTACTCCATCGCCCATAAGTCTTATATCTCTTTTGCTAGATAGTATCAATCAATTTTAGTATGAGGCCTAACTGTAAGCTCATTGGTTTTGAAAACGCGTAGCGTTTTAAAAATCCATGTATAGCGCCTTGTTATACAGCTTTTTTCCTTTCATATTTTATAGCTTCTAGGATTTCTAAGCTGTTTTTTAAATACATGTTTATACAAGATATTATATTTTCGTTATCTCTTTTTGGATCTTTAGTAACAATAAAAATATTATCAATTGAAATACTCAGATTTTGTATTTCTTGGTCAAGATCCTTGCACTCATTTGGTGGATACGTTTGGTTGTAGTCTTCTGATAGGAGTTGATTAAAACTTTCTTCGTTCTGAAGTATTTCTATCTTCATCTTCTCAATATTAGACTCTTTATATTTTAAAAACAGTTTGTGAATTCTTTGGTTTTCTATTTTGGCTTCCTTTATGAAATTATCGATAACTTTTAGGTATTCACCTTTTGTCATTTTTTTATTTTCAATAAATTCATCTGGTATTGTATCGCTCCCCCATTTTATGTAAATATCATTATCAATATGTTCATGGTAACTTGTTAAAAGAGTTGGATTTGCTGAATCAGAATCATTCCATACTGCAGTACAATGAGGTAATCCGTGTTTAAATTGTTCTAATGTTTTATAGGTAAAAACCCATATGGAATCAGCTAATTTGTTTTTATGATGTTTATAAACAATTTCACTCCTAAAATAATCTGAGCTTTTTAATTTTTCAACGATGTGGGGAATCGTTTGTTTTATTGCGAAATTTGATGTGTCTTTCTTGTGCAGCAATTTCACACTTATTCTCCGACTTAAAGCATAAGATGTATCTTCGGTCTTTAATAAAGTAAAAATAGTCGGATCGATGTAATAACTTTTTATTTCATCTTTACTTTCTTTTGAGAGGATACTTGTTTTTGGAATTTCTATTTTCCAAGCTTTTGTGGTTTTTTGGGTATTCTGTTCAGTTATAAAACTCCAATATAAATTATCGTTTTCTGGATTATATAGAACTAAAATAACTGGCAAAGAGTAATCTAACCAGTAAGTTAAGTGTTTATTTTCACCACGAAAAACTATAGTTTGTTCGGTAAATTCTTGGAAATAACTTTTACCTGATTTTATTTGTATAGCATACAACATACCTGTTGGCTTTCCATTTTCAACAATTTCAACATGAAGATCGATCCCATGATCAGCTATTGGTTGTTCTCTTTCAAGCCAATTAAATTTCTCTAAAATTGTAAGCGCAAATTTATGCACTCCAGTTCTTTCAGTAATTTGATCTTGGATACTCATTAATTTTTTATATCATTCGCTGTATAACGTTAAAACTCACTGGCGCAAATGACGCGCAGCGTTATTTGCGTCCAGTGGAGTGCGTTGTTAGCCGTGCTTTTCATTCAATTGTCTGGATCAGTGTAATATTCCAGCGCATCTTCATATCTTGTGAATATTTTATCGTTTTTGTCAGATAGCGTAATTCTTCCGGTTGTTTTTCGATCTGTCCAATACTCACCAACCACAGTCTCTGGAACCATTTCATTTTCACCATGCGTGTCTAAAACCAAAGCCCCTAGATGCATTGAGCTTCTTTCAACCCTAAGATGAACATCCGGTTTGTTGGTATATGCAGCAAAAACCTGATAACCGCGCCCGCTCTGTGACGGCTTAATACTATGGGCAATGAACCACGATTCTGCCTCAGGTGTCATCAAATGCATTTGGAGTGTAGACATTGTTTGCTTTACACTCATAAAACAATTAATTGGTGAAGTAGCTTGCCCGGTTTCGGGACTAGCCCAATCGGAATGAATAATCACTTTCCATGTGCCTCGTAAATCGGGCATGGATACAAACCACTTCTGAAGCCATCCTTGTCGCCATGAATAGTGTTCAGTGAGCAACGATAGTATTACTAGCACACCCACTACAGTACTAAACGGTGCTAAGTGATCTAAAGTGACTGGTGTGCCTCGGAGTAAAAGCACTACATACCATGCAAGAGTTGCTATTGCTAGGATAATGGAAATCTGTAGTCGGCTAAAATTCACGACTCGACACCTATATAGTCCCACGCGGCAGCAATGAATGAGTAAGCCTGCTGTCTTTTTGAGTCAGGCGAGCCTCGAAATAAATATTTGAGCTCACTCACCTCACCCCATTCGTTACATTCTTCAATGCTCTTTGTATTTGACCACAGATGTGTAATGCAGCTTCTTACATCCTGTTCCCAGGATATCCCCGAAAAACATTGGTTTGGAGTATTCCAAACAAGGCATTCCACTAAGAAGCCTGATATTGGATTTGCAGCGGCGATACCATGATCCTCCATAGCATTTCGAAGCTTTTTCAATATTCGAACCACGCCTTTGTATCGCCTCCCTGTGTCGGTATTTTTGGATACTCCATTTTCATAGTGTTGATTTGGCCAGTGAGACTCATCAAATAGTCGCTCTGGCCAGTTTATTATCTTCCCGCCATTATCTGGAAAGAGCTGGACTCCACAAACATAAGAACCATCCCTTGAATAACGTCTGTGTTCAAAAAAAGGTACTACATCCGCGTCAACACGATATGTATTTTCGTGAATATCAAATGCCTTTTTACCTCGTTTAACTGCTGCACGACCAAAATGGCTAACAAGCGCTTGTTCCACCTCATCTTTGAATGCAGCGTATGTATGATCACCATCGATGTTTCCAAAATCGGAGTGAGACATGCCCTCTGGATAATCTGGGTAAAATGCGTTCCCCGTATATAAGACGCCAATATCTACATCACTATCCTGTTTTACATTAACACGATTTCGATAAGAGCCTTGGACAAAAACTTTTGATTTTGAACGAAGCCGTTCATCCGCTTGTAATGCATTTTTTACAGCATTTATAGCTCTATCGATGCGCTCACTTTCTGTTTTGCCTGGTGGCTGCGCCCAAGTTGAAAATGTTGATTCCCCGTTATGACTCATAAGGACTTCCTAGTGTCGATGACGGCTAACTATTAATATACAACATGCTTTATTCGATACAAATCTCCCTTCATTGACATCATATATTATGTGATTCCATCAAATATACCCACAAAATTGCGGTATTATCGTATAATTATCCATGTTAAATTTCAAGTCGCATATTTGACGGCCATAATATTCATCTTGGGGATTCTGATTGGATAGCCATCGAAATAACCTTGCGGAATTTGAAGATCTTCTCAAGCGTCATCGGTTGGTCACCCCGGAAAAAGCTAGATTCTATGTCTAGTGGATAGGTTACTCAAATATTTGCAAAACAGACCTTCCAAGCCGGTCGCTCAGATTGTTTCTTCATACCTGGAGGCTATGGAAACGAATCCCCGCTTTGCCGACTGGCAAGTCAAACAGGCGGCGGACGCGATTCTTTTATATGCCGATAAATATCTCAAGCCGAAACTTTCTCTCCTTTCGTCAAATGGCTCCATTGAATCAAAGCCCATGGGACCGAACAACGGACGAAACTCGGCTGACTGGAAAGAAATATTCAACAAATTGCACGAAAGCATGCGTCTTCGACATTATTCGCCCAGGACGGAAAAATCCTACAGGATCTGGATCAACAAGTTCCGGAAATATTTCAACAATCGCGAACCTCTGACTTTAGAAGGAGCGAATGTCAAAAAATTTCTAAGCCATATCACTCTCCATGATCGAGTATCGGCCGCCACACAAAACCAGGCCTTTAACGCTTTATTGTATCTTTTCTGGAATATCCTGCAGAAAAACCTGAGCAATCTGGCTGATACTGTTAGAGCACGGCAGAAGAGAAGACTGTCGGTTGTCTTGACTCGCGAAGAGATCCATCACCACTTTTCCTTTCTCGAGAGCCCCTATCTTCTCATGGCTTAACTGCTCTATGGAAGCGGCCTCCGCCTTATGGAATGTATCCGTCTCAGAGTCAAGGACATCGATTTTGCCAATAATTTGTTGATCATCCGGGCGGGAAAAGGAGAGAAGGACAGAACCACCATACTGCCAGACAAAATCAAGGAATCTCTGAGAGAACATTTAAGGCGAATGAAGAAGTTGCATGACCAGGATTTGGCGAAAGGATATGGGATCACAACTCTTCCCGATGCCCTGGCGAAAAAATATACGAATGCCAACAAAGAATGGGCCTGGCAATTGGTCTTTCCCTCGAAAAGCCTGGTAGTCCGCTCCGTGAGTGGAATGGTCTTACGTCATCATGTCCAACCCAGCACTCTTCAAAGAATGGTCAAAGAAGCCATTAGAAAATCGGAGATTTCAAAACCTTCAAGCTGCCACACGCTCCGGCATAGTTTTGCAACACATCTTCTGGAAGCGGGGTATAATATTCGAACGATTCAGGAACTCATGGGTCATAAAAATGTAAATACGACCATGATCTATACTCATGTGGCCCGTAAAAGCTATTCAGATATATCCAGTCCATTGGACAAGCTGTAAGAGACACTTTGAGACTAGGCGGCTGTGGCTGAGTGATTTCTCAAGCTCCGCAATACTTCAACGGCTGTCAGGTAAAGAAATCGTTCCTCTGCTGGATACTGATATCATCAAATATACGACTTGCAATCTAACATGGATAATTTTAAGATAATAGAGCAATTTTGTGGGTATATGTGATGGAATCACTTAATATACGACGTTCTCAGGGGTGTTTTTGTATCAAATAAAGCATGTTGTATGTTAATAGTTAGCCGGAACGTAGAGGTATACAAACAGGAGGAAGAGATGATTGAGAATGACCTTGGCCACTATGTTGAGTCATCACTTTCGCGGCAGCTTTCTTGGATAGCAGCTGCTGATGCCAAGACAAGCACTGTTTTTGCTTTCTCGACGGTGATGCTCGGCGTATTGGCGGCTCTCGTTCCTTCCCCCACCGCGTGGTCGACCGCACCAGCGGTCTTCACCGCACTGTCAGGATTGCTCTTGCTGGCAGCGCTTCTGTTCTCGACCTTCGCCGCCTTCCCAAGGACGCCTGGTCCTAGGGGATCCCTGGTCTACTTCGGAGGCATTGCCGAAATGGAGTCAGAGGCATTTGAGGAAATGCTGCTGGAGATGGAAACAGCCACCTACCTGAAGGACCTCGCCAAGCAATGCCACAGGAACGCTGAGATCGCGAAGACCAAGTACGCCTGGGTAAAGAGGGCGATGCTGGTCCTTTACATAAGTGCTCTTCCATGGCTTCTTGCAGTCTACCATCTCTACAGGCAACCAGCCTGACAGGAGTATGTTAATGCTGAAGGAAGACCAGATCCCCGAGAAGTATCGTGCGGTCATTGATGAGCAAATCAGTGTCTACAAGCTGAAGCGCTCTATCACGCAAATGAACTTCATACCAGACACGCCGAAGATACCAATTGAGAAGCAGACCCATTGGCTGAAGATCCCAGACGTCATCTGTGTGTTTGTCGATATGCTCGGATCCACTCACCTGAGTGCATCTCTCTATGATTCGTCAACAGCTGGAGCGTATCAGCTCTTTACAGGCACTGCGGTAAGGCTATTCAGCGAGTTTGAATCGCCATATATCGATGTGAGGGGCGATGGTGCTTTTGCTCTATTTGATTCAGATCAACCCTATCGTGCACTCGCCGCAGCTGTGACTTTCAAGACCTTCTCTGCGGAGGAGTTTGTTCCTCGAATCAATAAGGCAACTGATGTGGAGGTGGGTTGCCACATCGGGATCGACCAGAAGACCGTGCTGGTTCGGAAGGTGGGATTCAAAAGGTACCGCGGAAGATCAGACCGACAAAACGAGGTCTGGGCAGGCAAACCTGTAAACATGGCGGCAAAACTTGCCGCGCTGACGTCGGACGGGGAGCTGCTTGCCTCTGACAGGTTTTTCGCCAATATCACGAGCAAGTTGGCGACTCACTCATGTGGGTGTCCTCCTGGAGACAAGGTTGCACTATGGAAGAAGGTCGATGTCTCAGAAAACGTCGCACTGGATTTTGACAAAGCATATCGGTTGAGGAGCTACTGGTGTAAGAAGCACGGAGCGCAATACTGCACAGACATTTTGGCGTTAGACGATGAGTAGTCCAGCTAACATGCCAATGAACCTGACTCGCTACGCTCGCAGGTTAGTGGCAAGACGTTATGTCCTCTGTAATATTTCTGACAATATGGAGGCACCTCTAGGATGACCGAAAGAGAAGTGTATATCGCTGGGTGGAATAAGCCTTCTGATTGGTATCGATTCAGGGTAAGACTTCTCAAAGAGCCAAACCAGGGATTATGGCAGCAAGCGTTTGATGATTATTTTATTAAGAGACTGAATCTTAGGTATTTTAATCCGATAAGAATCCTCCAAGAAAACGGTACATTTGCTGGCGAAGGTTTCTCGATCATGGCAATACTTTGCACGCTTGTAGAGTTTTTGGAATCCACGGTCAGAGGACTCAAATATAGATTTGTCAAAAACAAGAAGGATCTTGCACAATTCGAATACAATATAAGCAGTGAAATTTTTGTTGACTTTCTATCAAAGCGAAAGCCTTTCTCCGAACACTTTGATGGGGATTTGGCGTTTGAGTTTTATAAAAACGTAAGATGTGGCTTGCTTCATGAAGCACATACTAAAGCCGGTTGGACAATATGGGCTAAATCGCCTGATGGAATTATCGTAGAAAGGGAAAGTAAAATCGTTTACAGAGACAATTTCCGAGATGCTTTTGAGGTATATATTTCTGACTATGGTAAGAAGCTTTTGACAGAAAAAGAGTTGCAGGACTCATTCATTCGCAAATTTGACTTTATATGCGAGGAGACATAACAAATCGGTCCACCGGATCGCCCGAAAAGCGGGCTCCCGGTGACCTTTACGTTATGCCTTCAGGAGATAACCTGACGTGGCAATCATAGATGCACTTAAGGCATTCATTGATCTCAAGACAATGCCTCTGGCTTGCTATCTTGCCATTGGTTTTCTGCTAAGCCAGTTCTCGAACATCCATTTGTACACCTCCAGCGGTGCCACGACACTGATGACTTGGTACAAGATGGCCGGGTTGACCACTCGTGAACCTCGTATTTTACTGATATCCCAGTTATGCGTGATTATGGCTGTTGTCGTCTTCTTGAGCTTCCAACTATTCAGCCACTATGCCAAAGAGTGGACGAGTCTTGAGGTTCTTCATCGGAGTGCTATCCTCTTCGGTTGCCTGATTCTGATCTCTCAGGCACTCTTCTCAAGCGTCATGCGAATCTCATATGAGACTCTGTTCTGCCTTGTCGCCATCTCAGCCATGGTTCTCGCTCAGGCATTTCTGCGCTCCCCACATACAGGCATCATCCTGGCATCCCCTGAGTACAAGGAGCTCTTGGATCTTCTGAAGTTCATCATCCCGCTTTGTCTTGGCATTCCAATTCTGATGGGTGGAGCAGGATTCATCACGTCCTTTTACCAGTCTGAGCAGGGCATGATTCGACTTCAGCTGTATCGCCACATTCTGATGGCCATCTACTTCGAACTTGGGGCTACGCTTTTTCTCATTTACCCCATTCTACGGCGAATCCTGCTTGTCCGCGGACGATGAGTACTCCCGAGTGCATAACAAGTGCATGCACCTGACGCCGGCAACGTTTGGTCAGCATGAAGCAATCGTCACCAGTTGCCGCCGCAGGTGACGCGCAGGACGTTATGTGTAAAAGGAAAGGCTATATGCAAATAAATAATAAAAAAAATACTGTTTTCATATTAGGGGCAGGTTTTTCAAAATGCGCTGATCTGCCTGTTCAAGCTGAATTTTCTTCACTTTTAACTTCAAGTGAATTTGATACTGAAATTGATAAGGTTATTACAAGAGCAATTAAAGAATTTTTAGAAGATGTGTTTGGATGGAAAGATACAAGAGAAATCCCATCATTAGAGGATATCTTTACTTTTATTGACTTGTCAGCAGGTAGTGGGCATCATTTGGGAATTAAATACACTCCCAAGTTATTGAGAGCATTAAGACGAATGCTTATTTACAGAACTTTTCAAATTATAGACCATCGTTTTAAACGTTCCGAAGATATAGAAAAGCTTCTCAAGTATTATGCGAAGGATATTTGCTCATTCATAGTAATGAATTGGGATATTGTATTAGAAAAACATTTACAGACAACTGACTACAAAAAGATTAACTACATAACTCCATCATATGATTGGAATAATTATAAAAGAGGGGACTCTGAAGAAGGAACAAAGATTTGTAAAATGCACGGTTCAAGTAATTGGGTTTATTGTGAAAACTGCAAAACACTTTTTTATCTTCTTGACGAAAATTTATCTCTTCATAAAAAAGTTGGACTTGTGAAATCTGATTTTAGATTGTTTGATGAAAAGTTTACAGATAAACATTTTGATGAATCGCTTGGAATTACCCCTAGTGAAAAAGAATGTAAGATATGTAACAATGCTGTTGCTTCGCATATAGCGACATTTAGTTACAGGAAATCTTTTAGAACCGCAGCCTATCCAGCGATTTGGTCTGAGGCAGAAAATATCTTAGCAAATTCTACAAAATGGATTTTCATTGGCTATTCTTTACCAGAGGCTGATTTTGAACTCAAACACCTAATCAAAAATGCTGAACTAAGATTCAAACATAAAAGAATAGAACATGATATTGATGTCGTAATTTATAACGATAATAGCACAGAGAAAATATTTGAAAAATTCTTTGGTAGAGAGAATGTTAATATAATTCAAGGTGGTCTATCTGACTATGTATCAAATTTATAACAAGAACTTTTAAAAATGCAACTCCCAGGGAATGCCTTATTTAGGGTATTTGCGAGCTGCTTTAAGGGACTGGGAGGAGAAATCCTCCCAGCACCCGACCTGGGTAAAAGGACACACATAACAAATCGTTTCACCTGACATTTTTCCGCTACGCTCCAAAATGCAAGTAAACTCAGTTCGTTCTATGAGAAAATAAAATGGATAAATTATATTTTACAGGAACGGTAATATCTGGTTGCGGACAATATTCAGAACTTGAATTTCCGGATAAAACAAAAATTGAAGGGGCTTCTGGAGATTGGCCTCAAAGTTTATTGAGGGGATCGTTGAATATCCGTATCAATGAAGATGGTTATCCTGAAGAATTTTCTCGGTTAGGATACCAAAATAATATCAAAATGCTTGATAAGATAGGATTTCAACCTGAATTTATCATTCCAGGACAATTAATAAAAAATAACAAGCTTTTACCAACCCCAGAATATCCTAATCGTGGAAGCTTACAAGTATGGAGAGCCGTTCTCACAAATAAACATTCAGAAGAGTATATTCACTGTTGGGTCGTTAGGCGTTTTGGTTCAGGACTATTTCGAGATATTGAGCTTGTTTCAGATACTTGTTTGCGAAAAAAGCTTAAGCTTGAGAACGGAAATAATGTTGTAGTATGTATGTCTGGGCAATGGGAAAAACGATAAATGGGGTCATTTTTTAGCACTGGTTTTTATATTTTTATTGAGGAAGTAATTGCATGTCAATAGAAAAAACGATTGAAACATATAAAACTCAAATGCATTTGTATAAAAAGCTATCTGAAGAAGTCAAATATGTTATTGATCAAAAAATAAGCGATAAAAATATTAAAATAGACAACTTATTTTGCCGAGAAAAAAGTATAGAAAGCCTCACTAAAAAAATAAAAAGAAAGTCATACAAAAATCCGCTTGATGAAATTACAGACCTTGCAGGCGTAAGGGTTGTTTCTTACTATGAACCAGACATACAAAATATAAAAGAAATAATTAAAAAGAATTTTAATGTCCATGAACATGTTGATAAAACTAAGGCTCTTGGTGTTGACAAAATGGGATACCATGGCTCTCATTTTGTTGTATCCCTAGGCGATCGTTATTCTGGAACACGATATGACGGAATAATAAATCTAAGATGTGAAATCCAAGTCAGGACGGTATTACAAGATGCTTGGGCATTGATAAGTCATCATTTAGTTTATAAAGAAGAATCCTCAATCCCAGACAGAATGAAACGTGATTTAAATAATGTTGCTTCTTTGCTTGAAATTTCTCAGGGAACTTTTGATTCGATGCGAGAAAAAAGGGAATGTTATATTTCTGAAATTCATGAAAAAGAAAAGGCTCCCGCTAATTTCTTATCGCAGCCAGTTGATTACGATACACTTTATGCTTATACAAAATGGAAATACAAAGATTTACCCGTTTCTGACAATTGGCACATTCGTCTTCTTTCTGACTTGAATTTACAAAAATATCCAACTCTGGAAGCAATAGATAATATTGTGGAACGCACAAAAGAAGCGGTTAACGCATATCAAAAAGAAAATTCTACCTGGTTTCGTGATGGAACGGCTTATATAACTAAATCACTAGGATTTGGAGATGAGGAATTCCGCAACAAGCATGGTTTTGGACAAAAAACACGAGATGCTTTCTTAAAATATAAACATTTAGTAAAAAATACCACATAACAAGTCGCTTCAGCGGACAGTAAAACCATTGCTGCTAAGCTCAAACGTTATTAGTAATTTCAGTTTGCCTCTTTCTATCTTTGAGTATCAGTTGTCAGCCCAAAGTTCAGGAGATGACGGATGTAGAACGTATTGAAATTGAGGAAATTAAAAAACAGCTTTTTTTGGAATGTGAATAGAGTTGAAATAAAGGTTCGAATTGGTTGCACTGGCGGAGAGGGTGGGATTCGAACCCACGATCCCGATTACTCAGGATAGCGGTTTTCGAGACCGCCGCCTTCAACCACTCGGCCACCTCTCCTTTTTATCTATTTATTATTATTAGTGCTATGGACATGTTTAATTACCTAAGGCGGATTACTTCTTCGATCTTCTTTTTTTCAGAAAAAAATCCTTCAGAATCTTGCCGCATTCATCAGCTAAAACACCACCCTTGATTACAATCCGATGATTCGTTTTCTCGAAAGGGAACTCCATCACGGACTCAACCGCTCCGGCTTTTGGGTCGTAAGCACCAAAAACCAGCCTTTTAACTCTGACGTGAACCAAAGCGGACAAACACATAGCACACGGCTCCAGGGTAACAAAGAGTTCACAATCAGGGAGCCTATAGTTTTTCTTCTTCAAACAGGCCTTTCTAATAGCGGTTATTTCAGCATGGGCAGTTGGATCATTCCTTAAAATAGGCTCATTATGGCCGCGACCTAAGATTTTATTTCTTGAAACCACAACTGCTCCTACAGGTACTTCTTTTTTTTCTAGTGATTTTTCAGCTTCGGCAAGAGCTTTGCCCATAAAGAATTCATCATCTATCATTTAAAAGCGAACCTTCGAGGCTAGATTTTACCTCTGTTTACCCAAATTTACAAACTGAATTCTTAGCTTGCAGGGGCTTGATGAATCAAATCCCTACATTAGATATAAATCATTTAATATATTTTAAAAGGTGGACTTGATAAATCAAGCCCCTACAGAAAAGGAATCAAAATCCTACAGAGCAATCAAACATTTATATAACACCGCGGTGGACTTGATGAATTAAAGCCCTACATTAGATATAAATCATTTAATATATTTCAAAAGGTGGGCTTGATCAATCAAGCCCCTACAAGAAATGTGGGTTTGATAAATCATATCCTTACATTATAATGAAAATTCCTTTTATATAAGTAAAAATGTGGGTTTGATGAATCAAATCCCTACAAGAAAAAAATAGAAGGAGGGAGAAAGAATGGAAAATCTCGAATGCATTTTTTGTCAGAGAGAATATCCTCTGGATATCTTCAATCCTTTCTGTCCTGAATGTCACGAACCATTGCTCTGTCCTTCCCCTAAGAAAAAAAGAAAGTTCTCGTTGGAAAAAACCTCTTCGCTTGAAAAATATCTAGATTTTCTTCCTTTATCAAAAATTAATCCGAACCTCAGTTTGGGAGAAGGAGATACACCTCTTCTCAAGCTCAACAGGTTTATGGAAAATTTCAACCTTCCTCCAGTCTTCATAAAAAATGAAACGGTCAATCCCATCGCCTGTTTTAAAGATAGAGGAACAGCAGTTGCCGTTCAAAAAGCTGTCTCCCTGGGAATTAAAAGAATAGGCACGGTTTCAACCGGAAACATGGCCTCTTCTACCGCAGCCTATGGAGCGAAGGCTGGGCTTGAAACCTTTGTTCTTCTCAAAGAAGATATCTCTCCTGATAAACTGCTCGCGATAAGCATGTACAATCCTGTCCTGGTCAAAGTCGAAGGAGATTATGGGGAGCTTTTCTACGAGAGTTTCTCCCTCGGCAGAAAACACAACATCTACTTTATGAATTCAGTGGATCCTTTCCGGATTGAAGGCTATAAGGTCACAGGTTTCGAGATTTTCCTTCAATTAGGAAATCGAATTCCCCGGTATATATTTGCCCCTATGAGTTCAGGCGGACATTTAATCGGACTTATGAGAGCTTTTCTGGATCTGAAAAAAGAAGGCTTTATTCAATATCTTCCTACCTTTGTAGGAGTTCAAGCTCATGGGTGCTCTCCCCTAGCCCAGGCTTATGCTTCAGGGAAATCGAAAGTTAAAAGAATAAAAATAGCTAAGACTATTGCTCAGTCCATATCCAACCCTGATCCTCCAGGAGGAAACATATTGCTTAAATTGATCCAGGAAAACAATGGAAGAATACTCGATGTCTCTGATAAAGAAATTTTAGAAGCCCAAAAAATGCTGGCAGAACTTGAGGGAATCTTCTGTGAGCCGGCCTCATCCACTGTTTTGGCCGGGCTGCTGAAGCTTTCTGGAAAATTGAAGCTCCGAGCAGACGATCTAATAGTATTGGTCATCACAGGCAGCGGGTTGAAAGCTATGAATGTTCTGGAGCCATCCAGAATTAATGTCCGCGAGGCCACCATTTCAAGTCTTGAGAGAACAATAAGTTCTATCCTTGAGTAACGAATCAGAGTTTACATGTCAATAATTAGACTTTAAATCAGCATATAACTGTGTTATATTAATCTAACCTAAATCATGGAAAGGAGGTTTCTATGAAAGATGATTTTCCTTCTCTGGACATTAAATTGCCCAATATTAAACCAGGAGTAATCAAATTAGTTGTCGTAGCTGTTTTCATTCTCATCCTTCTCGCTAGCTCTATCTACCAGATAAGCCCGGAAGAAATAGGAGCGATCCTACGCTTTGGCAAATTTGTCAGGGCTACAGATCCGGGTCTTCACATTAAGCTTCCCTTAGGGATTGAAAAACTGATCAAAGTTCCTGTTCAAAGACAGCTAAAAATGGAGTTTGGTTTCCGAACTGCAAGACCGGGAATAAGGACAGAATACAGAGTAACGACAGAATCAATTAGAGAATCGGTGATGCTCACAGGTGACCTGAACGTGGCCGTAGTTGAATGGATCGTCCAGTACAAGATTAAAGACCCCTATAAATACCTGTTCAAAATAAGGGACGCAGAAAGCACTTTTCGCTACATGAATGAAGCTGTAGTTAGAAGGGTTGTTGGCGACAATTCAGTAGACGAAGTAATCACCATCGGAAGGGCAAGAATAGCAATGGAAGCACAAGAGGAACTCCAAAGGCTATGCGACCTCTACGAAATTGGCATTGAGGTCAACCAGCTAATCTTCCAGGATGTCAACCCGCCTGATCAAGTCAAGCCTTCCTTCAACGAAGTCAATGAGTCTCTTCAAGAAAAAGAAAGAAAGATAAATGAAGCCTGGTCAGAATACAATGAGCTGATCCCCAGATCGAGAGGAGAAGCACAACAGATGATAAGTGCTGCCGAAGGATATGCCATGGAGCGGGTTAACAATGCTAAAGGAGATGCCAATCGATTCATATCCATTTACAGGGAATACGCACGAGCTCCCTTGGTGACTCGAAAGCGTCTTTACCTTGAAACCATTAATGTAATTCTTCCCAAAATCGGTAAAAAGATTATCTTTGATGAGAAACAGAAGAACATCTTGCCCTTGCTGAATTTAGGAGGGGAGGTGAAGAAATGAACAAATCAACAAAGAGTATCATACTCATAGCCGTACCTTTCGCCATTCTCATCGTTCTCCTTAATGCTTTCTATGTTGTGTCTGAAACAAAACAGGTCATTATCACCCAATTTGGACAACCTATGGGAGATGCCGTCATCAAGCCAGGATTGCACCTGAAAGTCCCCTTCATCCAAAAAGCCAACTACTTTGAAAAGCGCTGGCTGGAATGGGACGGAGATGCCAATCAAATTCCGACAAAAGACAAAAAATTCATTTGGGTTGACACCTATGCTCGCTGGAGAATCAGCGATCCTCTTATTTTCTTCCAGAGATTGCGGGATGAGAGAGGGGCCCAGTCAAGGATTGATGATATCATCGACGGACAGACGAGAAATGTTATAGCCAATTTTGACCTGATCGAGATCGTTCGTTCTTCAAATCGCGAATTCGAACTTACAGAAGAACTAGCTATTCTAGATATTGCTGCTGCTATTCCTGAAATAGAAACAGGTAGAGAAAGAATTGCCCAGATCATTCTGGAAAAATCTTCGGAAATCACACCTGAATTAGGGGTGGAGCTCAGAGATGTGAAAATAAAGAGAATCAATTATGTTGAAGAAGTGCAGCGCAAAGTTTTTGACCGCATGATTTCCGAAAGGAAGAGAATTGCTGCTAAATATCGTTCAGAAGGAGATGGAAAAAGCGCTGAAATTCGGGGTGAAAAAGAGCGCGAGTTGAAAAATATCCAATCAGCAGCCTACCGGAAAGCCCAGGAAATAAAGGGAAAAGCTGATGCTGAAGCCACAAAAATTTACGCTAATGCCTACAACCGAGATCCAGAATTCTACCAGTTCATGAAAACCCTGGAGACATACGTCTCGACCATGGACAAAGATACCTGGTTGCTGCTATCCACGGACGCTGAATTCCTCAAATACCTTAAGAGCTCTAGAAGATAAAAAACATAAGTAAGGGTTTGATGAATCAAACCCTTAAAGAAGAAGAACCAGAAGCAGTTATTTTATTGTACGAATAAAGCGGTGGGCTTGATAAATCAAGCCCCTACAGAAGAAAATCCGTACAAAAAAAGGCACCTGTCATCTATCTGCGTGTTCCCTATCTGCGTACAAAATATGGAGTGTGTCCCCTTTTCTAGACATAAAAGACACATCACAAAAGGTGTGTTTGATAAATCAAGCCCCTACAGAAATAAAAACCAGACAAAAAAGACGGCTACCCCATATCCGCAACACACATTTTATCGTACGAATAAAGCGGGCTGACCCCTATCTCAAGAAAAAAGGGGTTCAACAACTATCTCAAGAAAAAGGTAGCCTGTCTCCTTTTGCAGTGTCCTCAAAGTTCATGAATCAAGCCACTCCAGAATAAAAACAAAAAACGGAATTTTACAAAAATGGAGCCTGGCCCCATTTTCAGAGGATATGTTTTAATCTATCCATAGAAATGTTGCTTCCGGTGAGAACCAGAGCAACCTTTTTGCCCTTCAGTCTCTCTTTTATCTTTAGAGCAGCAGCAAGAGGAGAGGAACTGGCTTCCTCCGCCAGGTTTCTTACTAGCTCCATATAGATGAGGATAGCTTGAACCATCTCTTCTTCTGAGACAAGAATAAAGTCAGTTAAAAAATCCTGGAGGATTTCCTGGGTAAGTTCATACCCTATTTGAGTGGCCAATCCTTCAGCGGCGGTTTCCATTTTATCCTTGACTATTTTCTTCGCCTTCCAGGAAAGACAAGCGGCAGGAGCTTTCTCTGCCTGAACAGCTATAACCTGAACCTTTGGATTTACTGCTTCTTTGACAATACAGCATCCCGAAGCACCGCTTCCTCCTCCTACAGGGACTATAATCATATCCAGAGAAGGACACTCTTCGAGAATTTCCAAAGCATAAGTGCCTACTCCTGCAATCAAATAGGGCTCATTGGCTGGATGAATGAAGCGCGCCCGCCTTTCTCCTGCTAGTTTCTCTGCATAATCCTTTGATTCATCAAAAATTCGTCCAAAGAAAATAATGTTCGCTCCAAGGCTCTTCACGGCTTTTACTTTTGTCGGGTTCGATTTTTCGGGCATCACAATCGTTGCAGGAACACCAAAAAGATTGGATGCATAAGCTATGGAAAGCGCATGATTTCCGGTTGAGGCAGTTACCACTCCTTTTTCTTTCTGTTCACGCGTTAGATGATAGATGAGGTTGATTCCCCCTCTGACTTTAAAGGCACAGGTAGGCATATAATTTTCATGTTTAATATAAATTTCAGCATCCAGAAGCTGGTTCAGTTGAGGGTAGGAATAAAGAGGACTCCGGAAAAGGTAATTTTTTATTATACTTCTTGCTTCAAGAACATCCTTAAACGTAGGCCTTTCCATTTTCATAGTGACACGTTCATCCTTTTATTTTTGTGTTTATTATCTATATCCTATTTTTATCTTTATCTTGCCAGGTAAATAAGAGCCCTTAACAGCTTAAATCCTTTGATATAGTCATCTATAACAAAGCGCACACTCCTCCCCCCAGTTCTCTCAACCTGAGGAATAAGCTCTGCCATATCGGCCATGGAGCTGCGGAGGAAATTCACATCAAATCGATAAGGAGCCTTCTGTTTAAAAGGTTTGATTTTATCCCTCTTTTCCAGAGCAATTTTTGTCTTCTTCTGGATAAGTTCCTGGGCATTTTGGGGCGTAAGAGTTTTAGCTGCGTACCTCCCTACTGCCCTTTTTACAATCGCAACCTCCAGTTCCCCACCCAGGCTTTTTTTCGTCTGCTTACAGATTTCAGCATCTCCTGCGATTAAGACCACTGGCACGTCATGCCAGCCAGCTATCAGCGCATTGAGCTCAGCTTCACTCATTTCACTGCCGTTGACTTTTATGGAGTAGATAGTTCCACCCGAGATCGTATGATCCAGCACCCCATCCTTGGTCCCAGCGCGAGCATGATAACCGATAAATATAACAGCATCATAACTTTGATCTATACCCTGCATCATACTCAAAGGCCTTGGAGAGCCCGTCATTAAAAAGGCAGCTGGATTGAGTTCAGAAGCAATAACATTCCGCATCGAGCCATGGGAGTCATTGACAACGATTTCTGTTGCTCCGGCTTCCAGAGCTCCTCTGATGGCTGCATTCACCTCCCCTGTCATCCACTTTCGAGCAATACCATAATCCTTCCCTGATGATGATGTGTGATCACCATGAACTATTCCTGCAATTCCTTCCATATCCACCGAGATAAAAACCTTAAGTTTCTTCTGACTGTATGAGTAATCAGCCAGGCATAAAAAAATGGTCAGAGAAAAAATAAACAATATCAAAAGGCTTCTTTTGCGCATGCGAATCCCTCCTTTTTTTAAATATGAGTTGCGGAAAAAATCCAAAGGCAATGGCATATCCTTATATGTTTTTCCCTATAAGATATAAGTCATATCCAAATGTAAAGGCCAGCTCATTAATATTTCTTTAAAAAAAACCTATTTTATGTCTTCTTCTATTTTTTCAATAAATTGACCAGATGCTGCTTGTTGGGGAAAAGAGCTGGCGTACCTCCGGTGTGGAAAAAAACAACCTTATCTCTTTTTTTAAAATAGCCTTTCTGGACAAGGTCAATAAGAGCAGCCATGGCTTTGCCCGTGTAAACAGGATCGAGGAAAATACCTTCTTTGATGGCAACAAAGCGAAGGGCTTTTGAAACTTCTTTGTTTAAGATTCCATAGCCTTCTTTTATATATTCATCAAGAATGATTATATCTTCTTTTGCCATGGAAAGATCCAAGCTTAAAGCCTTTACTGTATCACGGGCAATAGTTAAAACCTCTTTCCCGTAGGATTCTTTATTCTCCGAAACGCTGATGCCCAAAACCTTTGTATCTTCTTTTAGAGCTTTGGCACCCACGGCCAAGCCGCCTTTAGTTCCTCCTGAGCCTGTGGCGTGAAGGACATAATTGATTTCAAGACCCTGTTTTGCAGCCTGCTCAAGCAGCTCAACAAAAGCGTTGACATAGCTAATAGCACCCAGAGGCTTTTCCATCGAGCCTCCTACCATTGAACCACCAATGGGAGCTACATAAGGAGTATGTCCCCATTCTTTTACTTCATTCTCTACTGCTTTGACTATCTCATAAATATCCTCTATCCTCACCGCTTTTCCTTTTTCGGCTTCCTTTATTATGACATCTGCGTCCAGAATATAATCAAGGAGAAGGTTCCCGTCATATTCTTCAGGGAGATCATATGTTTTAAACAAAATAAGAATAGGCCTTATGTCAAATTTTCGAGCTGCAGCCGCAGTCTGAAGGCACCAGTTTGATTGTAAGCTTGCCCAGGTGACAATGGCATCCGCTTTCTTGTTTAAAACGTCCTGAATGATAAATTCCAGCTTGCGTGATTTATTACCGCCAAAAGCGAGACCGGTCATATCATCTCGTTTTATGTAGATTTCAGGCCCGCCGAGTTCTTGAGAAAGATTTTCCAGTTTCTGCAAGGGTGTGGGCAAATGAATCAAATTTTTCTTTGGAAAATCTGCAATTCTCTTTTTTATCTCTGAGATGGAAAAAGCTGCCATTTTTTGCCACTGAATGATAAATTATATATCAGAAATAAGAGTTTAAATCAAAGTTGCGGTGAGCTTGATAAATCAAGTGACTGCAATTTACTTACAAGGTCAGGTTATTTATAAATTTTAAAAGGTGGGCTTGATAAATCAAGCCCCTACATAAGAAAATTCAAATTCCTGCAGAACAATCAAACATCTATAAAACACAGCGGTGAGTTTGATAAATCAAGCCCCTACACAAGATACATCAAACACCTGCACAAGATAAATCAAGTGACTACAATTTACTTATAAGGTCAGGTTATTTATAAATTTTAAAAGGTGGGCTTGATAAATCAAGCCCCTACATAAGAAGATTCAAATTCCTGCAGAACAATCAAACATCTATAAAACACAGCGGTGAGTTTGATAAATCAAGCCCCTACACAAGATACATCAAACACCTGCACAAGATAAATCAAGTGACTACAATTTACTTATAAGATCAGGTTATTTATAAATTTTAAAAGGTGGGCTTGATAAATCAAGCCCCTACATAAGAAGATTCAAATTCCTGCAGAACAATCAAACATCTATAAAACACAGCGGTGGGCTTGATAAATCAAGCCCCTACACAAATGAGTATTTTTTAACTAATCAGGATATTTATTAAAAGCTTTTCCAGGCTTTTGAGATCTCTTTTGCTTTTCCATACATCCAGGTACGAATTCTATCTCCGTAGAAATAAAAAATGGGGATTGCAATCAGGATAAAGATTGTTGAGGTTATGAGCCCGCCCACAGCCGAAAGCGCCAGGGATGACCAGATCTGCCTTTTTCCCTCTTCTGCCTGGATCAAAACCATAGGAAGCATTCCCAGGACAGTTGTACAGGTTGTGAGAAAAATGGGTCTCACTCTTTCTCGTGCACCCTTCAAAACTGCTTCAAGAAGTGGAAGACCCTGTCTCCTTTTTAAATTCATATGATCGACAAGGAGGATGGAATTGTTGACTACTATGCCTCCCAGCAGAATAACGCCTATATAAGCTGAGGAATCAAACGGAAAGTCAGCTATAACAAATGCCACGAAAACTCCTATCAAGGCCAGGGGCACAGCTAAAAGAATGAAAAAAGGATGGATGAGCGATTCATAAAGAGAAGCAAGAATCATGTAGATGATTATAAGAGAAAAGATTATTGCAAATTTCATCTGCCCTTTTTCTTCTTCAGTCCATGCCCAGGTCTCCTCTAAAGTGGCTGAGAAGCCCGGGGGTAAATCTAATTTTGAAAAAACAGCCTCCTTGTATCTCTTTGCTGCCTTGCCGGGTCCTCTGAATTCCCACATAATTGTCTGTTGGAACTGCTGGTTTTCCCTATCTATGGAGCCAGCAACAGGTCTTTCTTCAAGTGTCGATATTTCCGCCAATCTTAAGTATTCTCCTCCTTGAGTTTTGATAATGGAATCTTGAAGGGACTTGAGGTCCATCTCATCTGCCTCGGGAAATTTTATAGAAAGGTCCATCTCTTTTCCGCCAATCTTTATCATCTGCCTGGAAGAAATCCTTCCCCTGATAAGGGACGCAAGATGATAGTAGAGGTAGGGAAGATTGATATCATACTTTATCAAAGCCTCTTTATCTATTTTTAAAACATAGGCAAACGTATCGAGCCTCCAGCCATACCTGCTGGAGACAGTTATCACTTCTTTAATTCGGGGATTTGCTTTCAGCGTTTTTTCTACGGCTGAAGTTATCTCCCTTAATTTCTTCAGATTATAGCCATAAAATTTTATCCTCGAATCATAATAAGCGAAGGTTCCATAAGAGGAAGAATAAGTCTGAGGATCAAATCCCATAACATAAACACTTATCCCTGCAAAATTTGTGGCAAGCTGAATTAATTCCTCTTTCAAAACATAAGGACGGTGAGAATACTCTATATGAGGAGGAAAGGTTATAAGAAGGTATCCATATTCTTGAAAAACTCTTGCTTCCATTTTTTTCTCGTATTCAGCTTCTAAAACCTTTTCCTCAAATTGTCTGACAACAGCATCTGTCCTTTCTATAGGTGTCCCAGGAGGCGTTTGGATACTAACCCTAAGCACTTGCTCTGAAAACCATGGAAAAAAATATCCTAAAGTAACTTCTTTCTTGAACCACCAGTAGCTACCACAAAAGAGCACTATTATAATAAGTATAATTTCTACAGGATGCCGGAGAAAAAATCTTAATGATTTCTCGTAAGCGCTTCGGATCCGTTCTTTTCTTTCCTTTCTTCCCTTCTTCAGCAGCTTTGGACTCAGGGCGGGAATAAGAGAAAAAGAAACAAGCAAGGAAGCTGCAAGTGCAGAAGAGATGACAATGGCTAAAGGTAGATAATAGATTTTAAGCCGGCCTTGAAAATAAGCAAAGGAAAAGAAAACGCTCATCGTAGTCAAAGTCGCAGCAAGGACAGGCAGGAATACTTCCTTTGAACCTTTAATTGCAGCCTGTACAGGAGAAAATCCTTTTTCTCTATACCGCAGGACATTCTCAAAAACAACAATGGAGTTGTCCACAAACAGACCAAAGCCCAAAGCCAATCCTCCCAATGTCAACATATTGAGAGATATTTTTAGAAAATAAATAAGATTAAAAGTTATCAAGACAGAAAAAGCGATGGAAGAAAGGATAAGAAGAGAAGGCTTGAAATTCCTCAAGATCAAAAAGATAGAAATAAAAATCACCGAAAGGACAATTCCCACTAACAAATAAAGATGCTTCAAATCCCGTAGAATTTTTTCGCTTTCGTCATTCACAACTCTGAAAACCAGGTTTTGAGGCAACTCTCTTTTTACTGCTTCCAGTTTCGTTTTGATCCTTTTGGCAACTTTCAAGGTACTTGTTCCCGGCTCTTTCAAGATAGTTAAATCGATCGTAGGCTGGCCGTTTATCCTGAATATGTAGTATATTTCACCATAGGAAGGAACAGCTTGAGCCACATCCTTTAATTTAATCGGGTTTTCCCCTGAGTAAGCGATTATTATCTCCCCTAATTCCCAGGTTCCCCTAATTAAATTGGAAATTTTAAAGGTGTACTCCAGGCTTCCTCTTTTTAACTTTCCGACTGGAAAGGTTTGATTGGTTCTTATTAAAGCACCATAAACCTGGTAAGGAGACAAATTGAGGGCCTTAAGCCTTTCTCTGTTCAGGATGACCTTAATCTCAGGATCAGATCCTCCCCTCACCTCAACTCCAGCTACTCCTTTTATGGAACCAATCCCAAACTCAATCTTTTCCTTCACCAGCTCTCTCAGCTTATGAAGGGAGTAATCCCCTGAAATGGAGTACTTGAGGAAATCTTCGGTTCGGAAATCTTCAGGAATATAGGGTATAACCTCGGGTGGCCTTGCCCCATAGGGAAGTTCGTCTTTTATCCTGGAAATTTCTTCTCGAAGGGCAAGGGTGGCAAATTCCATATTGATTTTGGGATCAAACTCCAGGGTAATCCGTGAACGGCCTATTCTGGAATTAGAGGAAACCTTTGTTACTCCTTTAATCCTGGAGGCAACCTCTTCCAGCGGAGAGGTAATTTGAGTTTGAATAATTTCAGGAGGAACGTCACTCCAGGATGTATCTATGGTTAATCTTGGATACTCTTCTTTCGGGGCCAACTCAAAAGGAACATTGAGGAAAGAATAGATCCCCAAGAAAAAAACAGCTACAAAAAACATGGCTGTGGCGATCGGACGCTCAACAAATATCTTCATTTTTTAGATAAAGATTTCCTCGCCTCAGCAAGTTCGTAGGCTATGGGAATAAGGATTAGGGTTAAGAAAGTAGCTAGAATAAGTCCCCCTATAACAGAGATGGCCAAAGGCTGCTGAAGCTCAGAACCTCTTCCCAGCCCCAAAGACATTGGAAAAAGGCCAAAGGCAGTCGTAACTGTTGTCATCAATATGGGCCTCAGTCTCACCTGGCTCGCCTCCATAATGGCTTCCCTGGAGCTTAATCCTCTTTTTCTAAGCTGGTTTGTGTAATCTATTTTTACGATAGCATCATTGACCACTATCCCGGCTAAAACAACCATCCCGATCACAGAAATAATGTTTAGAGTTTGACCTGCTAAAAATAAAGCCCAGATAGCACCTGTAAGACCCATGGGCAGAGTGAATAAAATCAATAATGGATGAAGCAGAGATTCAAATTGAGCAGCCATGATCATATAAACCAAAAGGACTGCTAGGCAGAAAGCAAAAATGAGGCTTCTGAAAGACCGGCTCATCTCTTCCTGCTCCCCGCTGAAGACAACCCTGTAACCAAAAGGTAAGGAAAGTTCATCGATTTTATCTTGAATCTTGGGGACAACCTGGCTTATCTTTGCGCCCCGAAGATTAGCCGTTACTAAAACTTCCCTCTGTTGATTCTCTCTCCGGATTTCCTTAGGCCCCTTGGCTATTACATAAGAAACCAACTCTCTTAAAGGAATAAGGGATCCTCTGTATTGAATATGCTCATCCAGAAGAGACTCGATGTTGTTTCTTGTTGCTTCCTCCATCCGAACCAAAATGTCATACTTCTTCTCCAGCTCTTTAAATTGGGTAGCCACTTTTCCTCGAACAGCATCTACAAGAAATTCGCCAATTGCCTGGGGCGAAATGTTATATTTTTCCAGTGCATCTTTCCTTATCGTTATTAAAAATTCAGGTTTCCCTTCTCCGATATTTGTATTCAGGTCAGCAATTCCTCTAATATCCTTCAATTTCTCGACAAGCTCTTCAGCTATATTTTTTAGCCTGATGAGATCGTCCCCTTTGATTTTAAGACCAATTTCGGCCGTGGAAAAAGCCAGGAATTGGGCAAGAGTGGATTGTTCTTTGACAATGGAATAATCGAAATCTGGAAACTCTTCAAGTCTCTCTCTCAGAGCCTCGATTGTGCTTTCCATTTGCGAGGTCTTCTGAACTTCAACATGAATTCGAACTGAATTCAGGGAAATATCGGGATTAAGACCCTCCATGCCACTGACAATTCCTATTTGTGAAAAGCTCTCTGTGACAGATTCGCTTTTCCCCAGCCATTGCTCGAGCAAAGAAGCGACACCCGCAGTTTGCTCCAGAGAGTAATCAACCGGCGTTTTTAGATTCAATTCAAAGGAAGAAGTCTCGGGCTTAGGCAGGAGCTCTCTTGGGATTTGAGTAGCGAGAAATAAAGTCAGGATCAAAAAAGCAAAAGATCCAACAAGAACTTTTCCTTTATTATCTAAACACCAGGAGAGAAATTCATGGTAGCGAGAGGCAAATTTTTGATAGACAAAATTGAATCCTTTAAAAATCACCTTGAAAACAAGCTTAAAGGGAAGACTGATGTAATGGAAAACCAGAAGCAAGAGTTGAAGGAAAAAGCTTGAAATAAAATTTAAAACCAGGTAGATACCCTTGAATGCATAATAAAAAAGCCACTTAATTCCCTTATAAGGATAGAGTAAATATCTAAACCTTGATTTTTTATCGGGATTTTTTTCCTTTTTTACCGCACTTTTTTCTTCTGGCTCCTTTTCCATCTTTTCGAGCTCAACCTTGCGTGAGAAGAGCATAGGAAGAAGGGTTAGAGAAACGACAAGCGAGGAAAGAAGGGCAAAAGTCACCGTAAAGGCCTGGTCTTTAAACAACTGGCCGGCCACTCCATGAACATAGATAACAGGGAGGAAAACTGAGATTGTGGTTAAAGTAGAGGCAGTAACAGCCATTCCTACTTCTTTAGTGCCCGTAAAAGCTGCATCAAGAAGATTTTTCCCGAGGCTTTTATGCCTGAAAATACTCTCTGAAACAACTATGGAATTATCGACAAGCATCCCGACTCCCAGCGCAAGCCCCCCCAGGGACATTATATTCAGGGTGATACCTCTGAAGTAGAGAAGATTAAAGGTTGCAATTATAGAAATAGGAATAACAACGGCAATAATGATTGGAGTCTTCAAATCCTGGAGGAAGATGAACAAAACAAAAAAAGCCAGGATTCCACCGAAAATAATGGACCTCAGGACTGATGAGATTGCTTCTTCGATATACCTTGCCTGTTCAGAGACTACGATGATTTCTGTTCCCGGATTTTCCTTTTTTATATCTTCAAGTACTTCATGGGTTTTCCTTGTCGCTTCTACTGTATTAGCTCCTGACTCTTTCCTGACCAGGATTCCAATACTTTCCTTCTCATTGAGCTTGGTTATACCTTGCCTCTCTTTAATGGAGTCTTGGATCTGAGCTACATCTTTAAGCCGGACAACTCCTCTTCCTTCTGTCGTTTTGAGGCTTATTTCCCCAATCTCACTCAACACCTCAAACTCGCCTACAACTCGAAGAGCATACTTGAATCGGCCTTTTCTTATTGTTCCTCCCTGAAGGTTTTGATTGAACTCATCTATTCTTCCGGCAATCTTATCTATGGTTAGGCCGTAGAGCGAAAGAAGCCTGGGATCAACTTCTACCTGAATCTCTCTTTCCACTCCTCCTACTATCTCAGCCGAGCCTATTCCCTCTATCTGTTCCAAGCGAGGTTTTATCAACTCCTCTGAGAATTCTTTTAGCTCCAGAAGAGACCTGTCTCCAGAAATGGCTATAACCATAATGGGTTTACTCTGAGGATCTAAAGAAATGATTACCGGATCTTCAGCCTGCTCAGGGATCAGAGCACCATCCAGTTTTTCTCTTGTGTGCAGCGTGGCAAAATCCATATTTGTACCCCAGGAAAACTCGAGTGTCATGAAGGACTGACCTTCCTTGGATACGGATTCTACCCGGCGCAATCCGGGAATTCTGCTTACAGCAGCTTCCAGAGGCAAAGTCACAAAAGTTTCTATCTCTTCCGGGGCAACTCCAGGGTATTTAGTCACAACAGAGAGGCGGGGATAACTGATATCAGGCAGCAGGTCTACACTCAACTCCCTCAAGGAGACAAAACCAAGAAGAACTATGCCCAGAAAAAACATGAAGGTTGTAATAGGTCTTTTGATGGTGAGTTGAGTTATTTTCATAACTTTTTTAGTCTATTTTAAATTTTATCAAATTTTCTTCTGATAAACCAATCTAATAGACTAAAAAATTTAGGGCAAATTATCATTTTTTAAACTATAATTGATTTAAAAATATCCCTCCCCCCCCCCAGAATTTTCAAAATATATATAACCTTAGGCATTCTCAGAAAATATCTCTTAATCTCCCCGCGCCATATTTAAATGATATGGCTCATTAAAGGATAAACGTAAGGATTGCATACCTTTCTATAAAAAAATCTTTATATCTGTAAAAAAAATTTACTCGTACAAGATTATTTGACTTAAATCTGCTGGCTTGAAAGCAGAATACGCCAGTAGATGCAAGTTTGGCACAAAAGTTGCTCGATATTTTGGTGGATGAGGAAATTAACATGAAGGTTAAAAATAAGGAGGCTAAAATGTTTCAAGATTCCTTTTTCATAAGAGAAAGAAATTTAGGGACGAAGGTCTGGGTCCTTCCGCTCTCCTTAGCAGTCCATTTACTCATTATTTTGCTTTTGATAATTTATCCTCTTTTAAATCCAGGCAACCTGCCTCGAGTAGAAATATTCAGTGCTTTTCTTGCCCCTCCCCCACCTCCTCCTCCTCCTCCTCCCCCACCTAAAAAACGCAAAAGTTCAACAAAAAGAACACGCATTAGACCTGTCCAAGCCCAAACCAATATCGAACCGGGTAAACTTGTCGCCCCTGTAGTTATACCCGAAGATATAGCTGAAGAAGAACTCAGCGATATAGGTATCGAAGGCGGTGTTGAAGGTGGAGTGGAAGGCGGAGTCGTCGGCGGTGTACTCGGTGGCGTTGTCGGCGGTGTACTCGGCGGTGTGCTTGGTGAAGTCGAAGCCCCCATAAGAGCAGTCGGAAGGATTAAGCCCCCTAAGCTTATCAAAAAAGTTGATCCCCTCTATCCCGACATTGCCCGCCAGGCAAGAGTGGAAGGCACAGTTATTATAGAAGCGATAACTGATATTTATGGAAGAGTAGCACAAGTTAAGGTTCTCAGATCCATCCCACTTCTTGACCAAGCAGCTAAAGATGCTGTCCTTCAATGGGTCTACGAACCCATGCTCATTAACGGCCGCCCAAGAAGTATTATCTTTGTAGTTACTGTAGGATTTCATTTAAGGTAGAAGCAGATATTGTTGGAAATTAGTTAAGGGGTGGACGGATTTAAAAAAAATGATAGATTACTTTTGTATCCTGACTCTGGCATCATGGGCCAGAGTGAAATGTCCCTCGATGATGACCGACTCGCCTTCTTTAAGGCCATCCAGGACTTCTGCATAGTCCTCATTTTCAAGGCCCACTTCAATATATCTCCATTTAGCCAGCCCTTCTTCTACGACAAAGGCCAGTTTTCTCCCGCTTCTGACAAGGACAGCATCCTGGGGAATAAGCAGTTTGTTTTTATGAATTTCAGCTACGATCTCAACCTCGACATGCATGCCCGGCTTAATCTCCTTCTCAGGATTGGCGACATCGATAATAACATTACATGTCTTGTCTTGAGGATTGATAACCGGACTTATGGCCTTTACTTCGCCCTTGAAAATCTTTCCTGGATAAGCGCTGAACTTCAGATCCACTTCCCGGCCTACCTTCATCTTTCCTATTTCACTTTCCAGAACTTTAGCATAGACGCGTATCCTATCGATGTTCACAAGAGTAAAAAGTTCCCTGCCGCTTGTTACATGCTCCTGGGGAGAAACTTTAATATCGTGAATTAAGCCTGAAAAGGGAGCTTTAATCTTCGTCTTCTCCAGATTCATCTGAGCTGCTTTGACTCTTATCTTGGCTTGAGTCAGTCCCTTTGCAGCAGCCCGGATTTCTTCTTTTTTTTCTCCTGATTCAATCAAAGATAATTCATACTCTGTGTTTGCCTTTTCAAATTCTGCTCTTGATGTAAGCCCGCTACGAAAACGTCTCCTTGCCTCCTCATAGTCATCCTTAGCTTTTTGAATCTTTTCCCGCTCCGGAACAGACTTTGTCTCCCCTGGCTCAGCAAATCGCTTCTCTACCAATAATTCAGACAGAACCTTCAAGCGTGTGGCTTCTTCCTGTTCAAGATCCAATCTATATTTCTCGTCATCCAGCTCAACCAGCAGCTCTCCCTTTTTGACATGCTTGCTCTCCTCCACGTTCAAGCTTTTTATAACTCCGGCCAGTTCAGCTTTCATGTTTATTTTCATGTTAGTTACAGCCTCACCAGGAGATTTCAATTTAATAATAAGATCTCCTATCTGCGCTTTGACAACTTTCACAGGAAGAGGCGTTTCTTTAACCTTCCGGGCTTCTTCTGCGGAATCTTGTGCGAAAGCCTCTTTAGATTCATCTGGTTTTTCTCTGAAAAAGATGAAAAAAGCCAAGACGGCAATAACGATGACTATAAGTGAAATAATCAGTATCTTTTTGGAGAAAATCATTTTTCCTATCTCCTACTACCAGCTCCCTAAAATGTAAACCTAATCTTCATAGTAAAAACGACGATTTAAAATGTCAAATTATATCATTCCAATAAAACGGGCTATGTAGGGATTTGATTCATCAAATCTACATTTTTGATTGTACAATAAACATGTGGATTGGATAAAATAAATCCATAAATTAAAAGGTGGGCTTGATAAATCAAGCCCCTACACAATATAAATCAAAACCTTACAAAAGATGAATCAACCTCAAAGTTTTATTGCTCGTAATCTTTTTTTACTGCGTCCTTCAAAAGCTCGAGAAAATCAGGGAGGGCCGCGATAACCCTGTGCCAGTTGGGGATAAGAACAGTTCCAGAAGGATTCTCCCAAAACACTTCTCCTGCTTTCTTTATCCCCTCAGCAAAAGCCTCAACACACACCGACTCATTGTGTCGGTCAAATTTTAGACTATTCAGTTCAGCATCATTCTCATACAGAACGACCGTCTCTTGAGCGACTTTCAAATAGATATTACTTAAAGTTTTAAAAAATCCTTCTGAAAACTGCGCTCCCTCCTGGGCGAGGGTTCGAAAAATAGACTTGGCAATGTCAACAGTCATCTTCAAAATCCCTTTTTCCGGATCATCTGGAACCAATTCTTGATGCTTATGTTCGTATCCATCAGCAATGTCAACCTGACATATCCTGCTTAAAGCCATATTTCTGTAAACTTCAGCTAAAGTCCCTACTTCCAATCCCCAGTCGCTAGGGATACGCATGGCCATAGCTAAATCCCTTCTCAGTGCAATCTCTCCAGCCAAAGCATAACGAAAACTGTCCATATAAACCAGAAAAGGAAGATGTCCTAATATCTTTTCTAATGCCCGTATAAAAGGCGTAAAAAACAACCTAGTGGCACGGCCGTGCATTATTTCTGTGTATCGGCTGTAATAGCCTTTGCAAAACTCATATTCAGAATGGGGATTAGCTACTGGATAACAAAGACGGGCAAGAAGTCCACGATCATAGTTTACGATATCACAGTCATGCATGGCGATGACCCGGCTTTTTCCCCTGGCTAAAACATACCCAAGGGAAATCCATACAGCTCGTCCTTTTCCTCTTTCCCCTGGATATAAGTCATTCTTCTCTAAAAGCTTATAGAGTCCCTTCATTCGAGGACCATCGTTCCATATCACCTTGAACTTTTTATAGGAAGAGAAAAAACTTTTAACCTTTTGAAATTGTTCTTCATTTGCTCTATCAAGACTCAAAACAATCTCCCGGAGATAATGAACCTTTTTCAGCTCACTCATAATATTAGGGAGAGCTCCACTTTTAAATTCTCGATAAAGAGAGGGCAAAACTAAGGCGATAGGTCTTATCCGGGAAAAATTCTTGAGATCTTTTTCTAATTTTTTCAGATTTAATTCTCCCAATCTATGAAAGGTAGCGATTACCCCATTTTGGAAAAAATCAGACATTTATTCCTCCAAAAACTATTATAAGAACAAATTTTATATGGATTTAATTGCGCTTGGTATAGAATAAAGAAAAATAAAAATTGTGTCAATGACTTGATTTTCGTTCAAGAGTCGCTATATGTATTAGAGTTAAACTTTTAACCAAGAAGAAGTGCTTCAAGGGAATGCTATGACCTTCCTCGATTGGATCATTATTATCTTGTATGCAGGCGGCCTCATCGTCCTGGGATGGCGGTTGGGGCTCAAGCAGAAAACATCAGAAGATTATTACCTGGCAGGAAGAAAGCTACCCTGGCTTCCCATAGGATTTTCCACTATGGCCACCCAGCTGGGGGCCATTTCTTTTATCTCTGCTCCGGCTTTCGTTGCGCTCAGGGAGGGCGGCGGCATGATATGGCTGGGATATGAGCTTGCTCTTCCCCTGGCCATGATTGTCCTCATGGCCTTTTTTTTCCCTGTATTTCATTCGCTTCGAATCATAAGCGTCTACGAGTTTTTAGAAAGGCGCTATGATGAGAAAACAAGGATTGTGATGAGCCTTGTCTTCCAGGTAAGCCGGGGTTTAGCCACAGGAGTTACTATCTACGCTGCTGCTATTGTTCTCTCAGTGACCCTCCAAATTTCTCTTTCGATAACTATTCTCCTTATCGGCGCGGTGGCTGTTGTCTATGAGCTTTTCGGGGGAATCCATGTGGATATTGTCTCAGACACAATCCAAATGATTGTTATCTTCTTGGGAATAATCATAACCGGGTTGGTCGGCCTTCATCTTATCGGAGGGTGGAGTTCGATTCCAGAGCTAATAGATCCTGCACGACTTGTCGCAGTGAATTTTTCTGCTCACGGACTGGGCGATAGCCAAGATTTTGGGTTCTGGCCATTATTTATTGGAGGCTTTTTTCTTTATGCTTCCTACTATGGCTGCGATCAAAGTCAGGTCCAGAGGGAACTCTCTGCCAGAAGCCTCAAGGATTGCAAAAAAAGCCTTCTTTTCAACGGTTTTTTCCGGTTCCCCATAGTCCTTGCCTACTGCGCCTTAGGACTCATCTTAGGAGCATATGTTGTCCAACACCCTGAATTCCTTGGGAATCTTCCTCAGGGAAGGCCTGACTACCTCCTCCCCGCTTTTATCCTGGCAAAAATGCCTCCAGGAGTTGTAGGATTGATTTTTATTGCTATCATGGCTGCTGCTATGTCTTCTCTTGACTCTTCCATAAACTCTCTCTCTGCTGCCACTGTGGAAGATATCTATAAAAAGATCAGGAAAAGAAAGATCGAGCCAGAGCAAGAGATGAAATTAGCCAAGATGTTTACACTTTTTTGGGGAGTTTTCTGCATCGGATTTGCCTTTTTTGTTGGTGATATTTCTCCTACTATCATAGAATCAATAAATAAAATCGGGTCTGCCTTTTACGGCCCTGTTTTTGCCGTCTTTTTGGCAGGTATTATCTCCTCAAAAGCCAAACCTCTTCCCGCCATTGCCGGTCTTGTGAGTGGAGTAGCTGTAAACCTCTTCCTCTGGCTTTTTGTGCCTTCAGTCTCCTGGTTATGGTGGAATGCGATTGGATTTGCGCTCACGACTGCAATCATTTTTTTGGGGAGCTTACTCTTCCAGCCAGCTTTCAAGAGCTCCTTCGAAATAAGAATCAGCCCTGAGAAAAGAGGCTGGAAAATAAGCTACGGATTATTGATCGTTTATGTTGCGGGGCTTATCCTCTTTTTAATTTTTTTCCCAAAGCTGTTTTAATAGAATAAGCTCGAGGGGATAGGGTGCCAGGTTCAGCCATAATAGAAGGCGATTTAGTTCATCGCAAAATGAGTTCAAGGTGGGTCTGATGAATCAAACTCCTACATGAGAAAAACAAAATCCGTTCAGTTAATTTATATATTCAATAAGGTGGGCTTGGTAAATCAAGCCCCTACAAGAAAATCAAACACCTTCTGATGAATCAAGCCCCTACATCCCAAGAAAAAGTAGCCTGTTGTTTATGCTCAGTAATTAGGTAACACTTTCTATAAAGATATTGAAGACAGAAGTGTCATTCAGACTGTGTCGCATTTAGTTTTAAATAAGAGTTTTTAAACTTTTTAAACCATAAGCTTTACTATTATCGCACTTATTAGCGAAAACTGAACTTATTACTTAAAGTTTTCACTCTAGAATCAATAATTTTAACAAAAG
>DRHQ01000048.1 GCA_011049545.1 Candidatus Aminicenantota bacterium
CTCTCATCTCATCTCTTATCTTCTCTCTAATCAATATAATCTCTCCCTCTGATTCTATCTTCTTGAACATTTTAGTCTTTTCCATATCTTTCCATTCTCTCTCCGAATATATCGATTCGGATATCACATTCCCATATCGAGGGAGAGATTATATTGATTAGAGAGAAGATAAGAGATGAGATGAGAGATCTTGATAAAGACCGGTCTGAGATTAACTGGGATAAAGTAGCGGAGGTTTACGGGCTTAAGGAATTGATAAAAAATATAAAGTTCTGAATTGGAACTGATCAAACTGGAATAAAGGGGGAGGCTTTTAAATACTTAGTCTTTTAGCTGCCTGTTTTCAATTCGGCAAGACCTCAAAAGTTAAAGAAGTCCAGTAACTCTCCCATTCATGTGTTGGTTTTTTGACCCATTCCATGTGTGTTAACCTGATTAGATACGGGCCGACCTTGTCCAGCGGAATAACAGCGTTGCCATTTTTGTCGGTCTTTTTTGAACCGGCAAATTCTTCTCCTTTCCCAGGATAGCTCCAGGCTATTTCTGTGCCTGAAAGGGGCTTTCCTTGGAACAATACGGAAACTTCCAGGTCATCTCCTATCTTTAAGCCATATGGATTTACTTTAGGCACAATTTCAATCGGAAGTCCTAAAGGCTTTGTTGGCGTTTCATCCAATTTTTTTCCAACCTGTATTACTGTCTTTGGATATTTGGAATAATGTTCGACTGCGCTTTTATTAAGAATTCCCTCTTTTTTCCTTAATTCATAAATATTTGGAAGGCCGTCATGAAGCAGATATTCATTGAATTCCTCAGCCGTAAGTTTAATCTCTTTGGGCTTCAAATCTACACCGACAACATATGTTCCGGATTCTATAAATGTGCATTCTGTAACTAAAGAATTGCCTTGTACTTTTAGATCTGTAATATTCTTTTTTATTGATTTTCCCACCAGGATGAATTGGTTAACCCTGTCCGGAGTTACTGCACTCAGACTATTTGGGAAGTCCATTCCCGTGTTGGCAGATATAGTTACCGAATCTCCAGGATTAATCCTGAATAATTGGGGCAATAACCAGAAATCATGAGCCGATATAGTTGAAGTAGATAAGATAATTATAAAGAAAGCCAGAAGAACTAGAAGAGTTTTTTTCATTGATTCCTCCTGCCGGTTTGAGTCCGGTCAACGGTACCCTTATTCTTTATCTTTTAGCCATCCAGGGGAAACCCAAGTGAGGATCTCATGCTTTAATTTACGGTCTATCTTTTTTATCTTCAGTCCTACTTCCAACTTTTTTTCTGTACTTTTAACCCTGATTATCTCTCCTGACAGTAGGGTTGATATTTTTTTTTCTGGGACATAGAGTCTTAAATCCATGGTAGAACCTGGATTAAGATTAAAGTTAATAGTTAACTTTAATCCCTCATCAGAGAGATCATGAGCTGTTGTTCGCACAGTTAAATGATCTTTACCTTCTATTTTTATCAATTCTACAGGAAGGACACATTGAGATCGGATGGATTTTCTTTTTTCTTTACTCATAGTGTTTCATAATGTAGCACGCAAAAAAGAATTTTTCAATAAAAGTATATAAATGGTTTCTGGCTTTCAGGTCAATTACTCAGTACCTTAATTTAGAACTTAACGCAGAGCTTTAACTAAAAGCCTTAAACAGACGAGAAAAAACTTCATTTATTCGTCGGATATAATGGATGTAACTCAATTTTGATTGGGGGATATAATTTCTTTGGGCTATAATTTGAGCGGGTGGGAATAACGTTTTTCCCAAAAATTTCATCTTTTTATATAATCCATTGTTCATCGATAAATGGACTAAATAACTTAAACCGGAAATACGTTTATTGTTCGAGATAGAATTCATGAAGATTTTTTCACCCAGACTAAGCCGCTCTGGCTTTAGCTTTAACAAAACATATTCAGGAATTTTTGTCTCTAAAAATTTAGCGGTAAAATAAAGGCTTATGTAGACCATCCTGTTAAGATTGAATTTGAGACTTTCCTTTATCAACCGGTCCCAATCCAATCTTCCCTGGTAAAAATTCACAGCCTCATCGATGTCGCAAAAGAAGCTAAGTTTGCTCAAGGAGTGAGTAACTCTGAGAGCATGTTCTGAAAGGTGGATAAGAAGATGATGAGGTGCCATCACCATTGTTTCCACATCGGCAATCTTTGTTTTTTCTGCATCCCGCCAGATATCTTCAATTTTGATACTTTTAATGTAAGATTCATTGGGAATTGTGGAATTAACAAAATGCCAGTGAACATGAAAAGAGGGAGAATTCGGGGACAAACTTCGATAATCGAGCGTGGTCAGATATGTCGAAGAGAAATCAATATTATTAATAGACATATCAGATGGCCTGTATCCTAATATTTTCATCTGTTCGTCCAAGGAAAACAGGTCTTCTTTTTTTGCCAGAAGGTCTACATCCATCATCGGCCTCAAAGCTAAATTCTCATATATTTTTTCAGCTAATACCGCACCTTTAAGGACTATCACCTGAAGCCCGGCATTAGAAAATATCTTAAGCACCTTTCCCAATTCCTCATAAATCAGAGAATTCTGGGTGGCGTTCAGGTAATAAACCTTTTTTAATTTTTTAAAAATGAAGGATGGAATATGAGTACAGTCCTTTTTAATGTCAATCAGCCTGGAATAAACAACAGCCGAGACTCCATTTTCTCTCGCCTTTTTTGCAAAATAATCCCAATCTATGCTCTTTCTCTGTATTTCAATTATTTTATTCCTGTTCTTGCGGTCAGTATCTTTTCGACAGCAGTAGAGCAATAGTCGGTCTACTTCTGTCCAGCTCAATTATCTTCTCCTCTAAACATTTTTTATCCCTACATCCGATTCGGAAAGGTATGGAGGATTCTCAAACTCAGGCCGCTGAATATACCTATAAAGCCAGGAGAGCGAAAAAGTATCGTCAGGAGCAATAATATGACCGCAATTATACCCTTTCATTATTTTTTAACAAAGATGCTATAAAGCTTAAGACTTTACAGACTCTTTAAAATACCGCCCCAGCAGCCTGCGCCCGCGGTGCTTCATTATGCTCCCGATTGGATAAATCCAGCGGCTAAAAGGGGATATCACAGCAAAGAACAGACCTATTATCTGGTAGAATTTTGTATCCAGTCTTTTTTTTCGCCCGTTCTTTACGACTGCTACCACCTTACCTAATACATTTTGTATCTTGACCTTTTCAGGAGAGCTAAATGTAGCATCCCCTTTAATAAACATTATGATTCTATTATCTTTATCTTTTTCATGTTTCCTAATAACGCGATGAACTATAATCTTATTCTCGGTTGTTATACAGAACACCACATCTCCTATTTTAATCGAGGAGTTTTCGATTGGACTAACTACTATAAAATCTCCGTCCCTTAAAAAGGGACGCATACTCCAGCCCCTCGCCTGGAAACGAATTGATTTGCCTCTTCTAAAGATGTCTTTGCTTAATTCTAATAAATCGGCATCTCTTAAATGAGCGATCTTTCTCACTTATTTATATATTTCTTACAAAATCCACGGTTTTCCTATCTGGTTCAAAACTAAATTCGTAACAGGGGATTTTGTCCACAAGGCGATGGCACAGATCCATTGTATACTCCATTCCTTTCTTATCCCAGATTGGAGGAAAGCAGCGGATTAAAAGCATTGAAACGGCCTCGGCACTATTTCTGGGAACCGCCGAGTTCTTTTCTCCATGACGCAAAAAGAATAATTTCCGAATAGGGAGCCCTTTTGATGATACTTCCTTGAAATCGCCAGGCCATGGTGTCCCGTACATCAAGAGCTCTCCATTTATTTCCCTTACAATGATTCTATCATCATTAAGAACTGTCGCCTTATTTTCAGACCACAATCTGGCGATTGTTGACTTACCATGACCTGAATTACCCAAAAAGAGATAACCATAGCCTCTATCATCAATCCCGCAGGCATGGAGCATTATCCCTTTACCTCGGGACAGGAGGAGCATCATCAAAACCTGGTTCAAAGGATATCCTAAAGGATCGGGTAAGAAATTTTGATTGAGTTCATCAATATTATAAATGTCGCCAGATTTAAAATCTGATTCTAAAATCACGAGTTGACTAGGAGGTGAATCAGACTCAAAAGTAGAATCTTGCAAGACATATTTTCCCTGAGAGCGGTAAAGGGCCCAGGTGTTGCCGGAATCAAATATCTTTTTTTCCATGCTCCTTTGGGGAAGATTGTCATGATGTACTCGAAGCTTTATTTCAGGTCTAATATCTGTGATGAACTCATAATCTATATCTTCAACTCCAAATTCAGATAGTTTTTGATCGAAGAGAAAAGATAAACCAATACCAGCTATACCCATGGTGAATTCTTTTAGTCCCTCTTCATTTTTCATAATGGCGTCAGCCTCGCCTAAGTTTTTTTCAAATTGTTATTCCCGGAGGGATTCATAGCATCAAAAGCGAAATTAGAGAAGGTTTATTACAATTGATCCAAGAGAAAATCCATTATACCTGGACTATGAACCATATGTACCCGTCCTGCAGGGGGCCCTATCACAAGTCTTGCCGGCCCTCCCAGGCTGGCCTGCGTCCGTCTTACAAGCTTGTAACACTGCTTCCTCGATTATCAGGTTGACTTGACCTATTTGTGGTTTTTTGTAGTTTTTCCGGTTTTTTACTTTTGGCTCCATTTTTGCCTCCTTTTTAAAATTTCTTTGTCTTAAATGCCTCTGCCCGAAGATGGGCTATCTGGCAGAGATATTCTACAGGGGTTTCTGGATTACCATTTTCCAGATAGGCCCAGCCCGGGCATTGACCGCATAAAGATAATAATTCACACTGACCGCACGGATAATCGCTCGTGGGTTTTAGAGCTAGAAATTCAGGAATAGAGTGATGCCAACCCTCCTTGAAGGAACCGCGGCGTAAGTTATAATTTTGAAACCGAGTCATTTCGCAGGCACTCATATGACCATAGGGGTCGATGTGGAATGTGGAAACGCCTGCACCACAGTTGAAAAGATAATCATCTTGGTAAGGACCTATAAACTTTTCACAGAACTCCCGCCACTCTTTCACTCTTTTCTCATCAGCTAAATCCAGCTTGACAACCTCTTCAGGTGATAACCGGAAATTGCAAGGTGTTTTAGAGCCGTCCAGCTTGGGGTTGAGTGTAGGATCGAAACGGTATTTCACTCCTAATCCTTCAGCATATTCTTTTATGTTCGAAAGCTCATTCCGGTTTAAGGTCATGGCCATGGTCTTCAGCCCTAAAGGAATTTTCCGCTCTAGGAGTAATTCAATACCCCTTTGACAACTCCTGAATGAGCCAGGAATCCCGGTTACTTTTTCATAAGTCTCTTTAGTCACACCGTATAATGTAATCTCCACTATAAAAGGCAGCCATTCCGCCAAATAATCGGCAATCTTTGGGGTAATGAATGTCCCGTTAGTAAATAGCGAGATTAGGAAGCCTTTCTTCTTGGCATAAGTGTAAATTTCCAAAAAGTCTTTTCGCAACAGAGGTTCCCCTCCAGTTAGCAGCAGCCATAGACATCCTGCCTTAGCTATCTGGTCAAAGATAGAGAATACTTCTTCGCATGTGAGTTCTTTCTCGATTGCATCTTGATCATTCAGCGGCAAATTACAATAGCAGTGAAGGCAGCGTAGGTTGCAGCGAAAGGTAAGCTCAAATGATCCATTAATCGGAATCCTCCGGGCTATAACCTTCTCATTCAACCGCTCACTAAACTGAGCGTAGCTAATTGCAGATAGGGGAGGACGTTCCATATGCTTACCCTTCAATTATAGCTTCAATTTCCTTCAATTGCTGTAAATACTCTGCAAGATCCTTTTCAGCTTGTTGAGGAGTGACTTCAAATTCCTCAACTATTTTATCTTTTATTTCTCTGACTTTCATTTTTCCGTCGATAAGCTCCCAGATGCGGGCAGCTACCTCGTTCAGAGTGGAGATGCTTTCCAGGTCACCAACATTTTGCCTGATTGGAACCAGAATAAACTCATCAGCTATCTTTCTGGATACGATTGAATCGCTTTTTTTATAAACTTTATCGAGGAAACTCATTAGGTGATGCTCCCTTTTCACCAGTTTTCTACTATTATCGGGAAAAAATCAGAAAAAGTCAACTCAAAAGAGGTTCTGACCCCATAATGGAAAATTTGCTTGACATTAAAATAATGAAGCAATATTATCGTCAAAAAGGAGGAAGGGATAAAATGAAAAAAATTTGTGAGATATTAATTGTTGTAGCTGCTATCAGCTTAATCGTGGGCGTTGTATCCAGGCTTATAGTAGAACCTATAATGGGAATTGAAGCTCAAGCCTTTCTTCAATTTGCCCAGACATGTCTTTTATTTGCTGTAGCTCTAGCAGCAAGAGAATGGATGATAGCTAAAGGTAAGTAGTAGTATAAGCTATTTAAAGAAAAATTTGCTTTCTTAGAGAGTTCTTTTGCCCTGAGAAGCCCAGGCAGTTTTACAGCTTTTAATTTTAGACGATATCTAAACCCAAAATCTCTATAAAGCCGCTATCTTAATCCCCATTTTTTTTGATTTATTTTCGAATTTGATCCCTGAAATGCTCTCTTTTTTTATGGTTGAAACTGGACGAAAATAGGGTTCGATACTAATTTCCTCCCTTTTTTGTCCATTGCATCCAGGCGATAATATACTTTTTTGCCGGGCTCAAAGAAATCATCTTCCAAGTTTATGCTCAAGGGAGTTTCGGCAGAGAAGGTTTCTAAAAGATTACCGGATCGAATAAGTCTCACAGTTATAGAATTTCCTTTCTCTGAATCAGTCGTAGAAATGCGAATGTTTATACTGGGATAACCTTCAGAGAATATCTCTTCCCCCATAACTGCTTTTTGCGAACTTTTAGAATTAGATATTGAGAAATCCTCAAGAATCATTCTTGGGGAGTCTGCATCTCCTCTGTAGGCGTACATTCTGCCTTTTTTTAGGGCATCTAAAATGTCCTTTTTAGTTTTGCTTTTTACAAGGAAAAATGTGGGATAATTTCCTAATTTATCTCCGGCTCCTCCTTCTCTATGAAAATCAGCAGAAGAGATTCCCCAGACAGGATTTTCTCTATGGCCCGAACAGTACTCTATTAATACCTTGTCCCAGATATTGCCTGGTTCTGTAATTGTTATATAATCTCCATACAAAGCAGCAAAGCCCGAATAATTTTTAGATTCTTTTAACACTTGGGGGTAAGGGGGAGTGTCTCTGAAAATAGGACCCAATTTCCCTTTTCCTGACTTTGTCTCAGGATGATTCCAGAAAACCATTCCCCCTCGAGAATTTACGTAATCTATCAATAACTGGTAAGGGGAGATTTCCTGCGGTCCATGGTACTGGTCATACGGAGAGCTTTTGAAAGGATGATTATTGATAAGAAGAAGCAGAGCAAAAACAGAGATCGTAATTCCGGAATATCTGATAATTCCCTTCCATTTTAGCATGTATAGACCAATTATCAGAAGAACAAAAGAGAGAAAAAAGCCCACTGAAATTATTGATGAAAGAACATATTTCGTGGAATAACCGTTGTGAAGTATTGGCAGTTCCTTGTAATCTTTCGGCTCTTCGAGACCAACAATTAATAAATGCCTTTCCCAATCACAAACGGTCAGGTTTTTTTTGAAATAGCTTCCCCTCCAGTAATAAAAAGGCGCAGACTCTGCTCCTGGGATTAAAATCGAATCCGGGTACTTTTTTGAGGCTGCATCGATCATGTTCAGGTAGTTTTCTGGTCTTCCCTTATTGATTGAAGGCTCTGCAACTCTTTTTTTTATGATATTTTGAAAAGGGCGTATCCCATATTCCAGAACTTTCCGGTCGTGATCATTAATAAAAAGAACATCAATCCCCCTTTTTTTAGCCAATTTAATCAGATATTCGAGCGTGTGGACCCCATCGCTGAAATCTGTGCGGACATCAATAAGCCCTGGCACCTGAATATATTCATGAATGTTTTCATCAGCTTGGGCGTAACTTTTAATAGTCACCCCCATGAAGACGACAATCAAGATAAAAACAAACTTTTTGCTGTTATTCATCAACGCAAATCATGAACCGTACGTTAATACAATTCCTGAGCGATTATAATGGTATATTAATAGAACCTTAAAGTAAATCGAGAGGGTATCTCTAAAATAATAATTTGACATATATATCCTATTTATTTATAGTTATGCCCAGAATTAAAAAAGGAATAACCGTATCTATTAAAGCAAAATATGTATGAAGCACACTGGGGATTGAAGGAAAAACCCTTCGAAAATACTCCAGACCCACGCTTTATTTATCTTTCCCATGAGCATTTAGAAGCTGCTACGAGATTGACTTATGTAATCAAGGAACGCAAAGGAGCAGCTTTGTTGACAGGTGAGTATGGCTGTGGCAAAACAATTATGAGCAGGCTAATTTTTGAAATATTACCCCAGGATAAATATGAAATAGCGCTGGTTACCAATCCTATGTTAAATCCACTTGAACTTTTAAGAGAAATTTGTTTGCAATTGGGTATAAAAATTTCAAAAAAAATGCCTAAAACAAAATTACTTAAGGAGCTTAATCAGCGCTTCTACGAAAATATGAACAAAGGAAGAGATACGGTTCTCATTGTAGATGAAGCTCAGGCTATTAGAGATCTCATGGCCTTCGAAGAGCTTCGACTTCTCTTAAATTTCCAGTTAAATAATAGATTTCTATTGACACTTCTCCTTATAGGGCAGCCTGAATTACGGGAAAAAATAGATGAACTTAAACAACTAAAACAAAGATTGACACTAAGCTATCATTTAAACCCGTTGAATAAGGAAGATACTGAAAAGTATATAGTCCACAGATTAGCAATAGCCGGAACCAAAGAAAAGATTTTTGTAGGTCGTGCCTGCAGCACAATATGGGAAGATGCAGGAGGAGTTCCGCGGATGATAAATTCTATCTGCGACATGTGCTTGCTAGTAGGGTACACGAAAGGACTTAAGGAAATAAATGCAGATATAGCAAAAAGATCGGCGCATGGCTTAGATCAGTAATATATTATGGTTAAATTATCTGAAATTATCAGGAAATCTACAGGACCAAGATATCAGGAGAGACCTGGTCTGATATCAGAAGCCTTTGACATAAAAAAGCAAAAGGAAAGCTTAGCAGAATTAAAAAAAACATACGAAGATATGGTTCTTCATTTAATGCTGATAATGGATGAGATCAAAGAGGGAAAAACCGTAGCCGACAGAAAAATTGGCAGCCTTGCCGAAATAATAACAGATATACTTCGCGCTGACAATAATATGCTACTATCTTTAGTGCACATTTTTTCCTATCTTGGAAAGCAGGAAGATTTTCTTTATGCCCATTCAGTAAATGCCTCAATTTTAGCCACAAACCTTGGTTTAGCTTCTGGGTACAGCAGGAGCGAACTTATTAATTTATGTGTTTCTTCTTTGGTGCATGATATTGGCTATCTGAAACTTTCTCAAGAAACTATCAATAAACCTTCTAAATTAACCAAAGACGAGTATAATCAGGTTAAAAAGCATACGATTTATGGCGTAGAACTTCTGAGTCAAATTGAAGGTATGCCTGAGTGCGCAGCTGAAGTTGTTCATCAACACCATGAGAGAGTGGATGGATCAGGCTATCCCGATAGGAGAAGAGGAGATGAAATTTCTGAATATTCGAAAATAGTTGCGATAGCTGAGGTTTATGAAGCCATAACACATCCCCGCCCCTATCGCAGGGAAAAAATTATCCCCTATCAGGCTGTTAAGACAATTGTCCAGGAGGAAAAGAATTCTTTTGCGCCTGAAATTATAAAAGTTTTTTTGAATTCAGTCTCCCCTTATCCTCCAGGAAGCTTTGTATTATTAAACAGTGGTGCAATTGGCAGGGTAATAAGTGTCAATAAAAGTCTTCCTTTGCGCCCTATTGTAGAAATATTTTTCGATGCCTCTGGAAAACCTCCAGAGGAGCCTATGAGGATTGATTTATCAAAGGCGCCTGTAGTAAACATTGATAAAGCCTTAGATGAGGATGATCTTTAGGTTCACCTTTGAGGCTGAGATAGTTCTATTTTGCTCATTCGGAAATTCTTGATTCCTAAGAATAAATTCAATAAATTCCAGTCAACAAGTTAAATTCGACCGAGCACTATATGCGAGGCAAATGCTTGAGGCTGTTTTAAATTTGTGATATTGCTGAACCAATAAGGCATAAAAGTAGATGATTGTTTCCGTCCATCAACCCCAATATTTACCCTGGCTGGGGTACTTTGATAAAATTGAAAGAAGCGATATATTCGTATTTTTGGATAATGTGCAATTTAAAAAAAATGAATGGCAGAACCGGAACAAGATTAAAACATCAGAAGGATGGCAGTGGCTTTCTGTTCCGGTTATCCACAAATTCATGCAAAAAATTAGTGAGGTTAAAATTAATAACACAGTATGGTGGGGTAAAAAACATCTTAACGCCCTGGTCACAAATTATTCTAAGGCTCCTTTTTTCAAAGATCATGAAGATTTTTTTGAACAGACCTATGCTCAAGATTGGAACCAGTTAGTCGATATTAATATTACTATGCTTGAATACTTGGTGAAGGCCTTTGGCCTTTCGGAAAAAAAGCTTGTCAAAGCCTCACAATATGAATCAAGAGAAGAACCGACTGAGAGATTGGTTGATATATGCAAGCAGTTGGGAGGAGATGTTTACCTCTCCGGTAAAGATGGAGCAAGCTATATGAATTTAGACGAATTTGCCAAGGAAGGTATTAAGGTAATCTTTCAAGACTATAAACACCCTAACTATCCTCAGCTTTACGGGAGTTTTGAGCCTTATATGTCAGCCGTAGATTTATTATTTAATTGCGGACCGGAAAGTCTTTCAATCTTAAAAAAAGGAGAATGAATTGAATATTTTAGCTTTGGGAGCACATCCAGACGATATTGAATACGGGTGCGGAGGCACTTTTCTTAAATTTGCCAAGAAAGGGGAAAATCTATATTTTATGGTTTTGACCAGAGGAGAATACGGAGGAGAGCCAGAAAAAAGGCAAAAAGAACAGGAGAAAGCCATGAAATTATTGGGTGTAAAGAAAATATTTTGGGGTGGATACACTGATACTGAATTGCCTAACGAAAGAGAGATAATTTCTCATATTGATAGCGTTATCGGAGAAATAAACCCCAAGGAAGTGTATGTCAATTACATTGATGATATCCATCAGGATCACCGCATGCTGGCTAAGTGCACTTTAGCCGCTACTCGATATGTCAAAAGAGTGTTTTATTATGAAGATTATACATCCAATAATTTTGAACCTGATATTTTTGTCGATATTGGAGATGTCCTCGAAGAAAAGCAAAAATTGATTCAAATCTATGCTTCCCAAGTTGCCAAAGCTTATCCGACTAAATTAGATATGGTCGAAAGTGTAAAAGCTATAGCTAATTTCAGAGGATTTCAAGGAAAAGTCAAATACGCTGAAGGCTTTAAGGCTTTTAGATATTTACGTGATCTATAATGCCTAACGAGATTATTCCCCATTCCCGTCCTTTACTTTCTGATTCAGACATAAAAGCTGTCATCTCTGTGCTTAAAGCTGGTCAATTATCTCAGGGACCAAAAGTTAGAGAATTCGAGAACAAATTAGCCAGCTTCATCGGCGAAAAAAAAGCTGTGGCAGTTAGCTCTGGCTCTGCAGCACTCCATTTAGCTTTATTAGCTTTGGATGTAAAGAAAAGCGATGAAGTCATAATCCCATCTTTTGTTTGTTCTGCCGTCCTTAACTCTGTGAATTACACGGGAGCAACCGCCGTCATCGCGGATATAGATCCCCATACTTTCAATATGTCAGTCGAGTCTACGAAAAGAGCAATAACAAGGAAAACAAAAGCTATCATTGTGCCTCATATGTTTGGCTGCCCGGCAGAAATAGATAAATTGTCTGAACTGGGTATTCCTGTAATTGAAGATTGCGCCCAGAGCATAGGTGCAAAGTTTAAAGGCAAGAGAGCGGGCAGCTTTGGTCTTCTCTCTGTTTTTTCTTTTTATGCGACCAAAGTAATTGCTGCAGCAGAAGGAGGTATGGTTTTAAGCGATTCAGAAGATTTAATCTCCCGGATAAATGACCTTAGAGAATATGACAATAAAGACGATTATATCTTGCGTTATAATTATAAGATGACCGATATCCAGGCAGCCCTCGGGCTAAGCCAGCTTTCATCTTTAGAGAAATTCATTGAGAGACGAAGAGAGATTGCTGCTCGCTATTTTCAGGAATTTAAAAATTGTAATTTCACCTTACCTGTCCGGGAAAAGGAAAAAGATCATATATATTATCGATTCGTTATAAAAACAAAAGACAGAGCTTCTGAATATCTTGAGAAATTTCATCAAAAAAAAGTTATGTGCAGGCGGCCTGTCCATATTCCTCTCCACGTCTATTTAAATCTACCTGGTTTTCCCCATACATTGGAAGCCTGGCATAAGACAATCTCGATTCCTCTTTACCCTTCCTTGCGAGAGGATGAGATTGAAAAAATAATTGCTGTAGTCAAAGAAATTTTTTAGTATATTGCTAGAAATATGAGAGATCTTCTACAAAGTATTCATTTATTTCTTTCTAGCGTGCCGCTCAGGTGGCTCTTCCTCCTCGTTTTTTCTTTTCTCCTGGCTTTTCTCTCGACTAAGGTTATAGGACGTATCGCAGCCAAACTAAAAATATTAGACCAGCCGAATGAGAGAAAAATTCATAAGAAGCCCACACCTCTTTTGGGAGGGCTGGCAATATTTATTTCCTTTGTTGCGACACTAATTTTTAATTTTAATTTCTCGAGAGAGCTAAAAGGAGTAGTCATTGGTGGCACAATAATATTAATAATAGGCTTAGTAGATGATATAAAGCACATTCCAGCAACTTGGAAGCTAATATCTCAGGTCTTAGCTTCAAGTATTTTGATATTGTATGGAGTGAAATTAAGTTTTTTGCCTAATACCTGGTGGGGCAACGCGGGAGAGGTACTCCTGACCGTAATCTGGGTAGTGGGCATAACAAATGCAGTTAATTTTTTCGATGGCATGGATGGATTGGCCACAGGTTTAACTATAATTGGTGCTTTATCATTCTTTATTGTGGCTGAGATAACCGGGCAGTCATATTTGGGATTTTTAACAATTGCTTTAGCTGGAAGCTGTCTGGGATTTTTGAAGTTTAATTTTAAACCGGCATCCATATTTTTAGGAGATGCGGGGAGCACTTTTCTGGGATTTACTCTAGCAGGAATAGCAGTAATGGGTAATTGGGCTGAGAAAAATCCCAAAGTTGCATTAAGTTTGCCGATTATAATTTTAAGTGTGTTTATTTTTGATATGATTTATATAACGATAGCTCGAGTTTGGGACGGTAGAGTCAAAAATTTTAAAGAATGGGTTGAATACACAGGAAAGGACCATCTTCATCATCGCTTGGTAGCTTTAGGATTTAATGAAACACAAACGGTTTTGTTAATTTACTTAATAGCAGCCTGCCTGGGATTAGGAGGCATTAACCTTATAGCTACAGAGGATTTAAGGATTTATTTTGAATTTATTCAGGCATTTTTTATATTTATGATAGTCGTAATTCTAATGATTCCCGGAAGAAAATTAGCCAGTAAGTAAACAACGAACCCTTCCACCTTAATCTTAGTTTAAATAATTTCTTGTAGGGGCTTGATTTATCAAGCCCACCTTTTAATTGTTTTTATAGATTGCTCGGGATATAAGATTAAAAATACTCTTTCCCATTCTCTGATAAATCTAAATTTTTCATAACAAAAGATCAGATAAAATTGGAGAAAAATCGAATGGACTAAAAACTAATTTTTTTTCGTATTAATAATTCTTCATACAGCTCAGCGATCTTTTCGACCATATTCTCAGCACTGAAATTTAAAGACATCTCTTTTCCTGCCAGTCCCATTTTTTCTCTTTTCTTTTCATCTTCTAAAAGAATTTGAATATATTTTGCCAGTTCTTTTGGATTTTTTGGGGGGACTAAAAAACCGTTCTTTCCATGAATAACTAAATCAGGTATTCCTCCGATATTGCTAGCTACGATTGATTTCCCAAGAGCCATTGCTTCTACCAACACTCTCCCCATCCCTTCGTTAAGAGAAGGAAGAACAAAAATATCATAGATGGAAATAATTTTAGCTAAGTCATCCCTCCAGCCCAAAAAAATAATATTATCTGAAATGCCCATCTCAAGAGCTTTTCTCTTTAAATCATGCTCAAGGGTTCCATCTCCAGTAAACATAAAATAGGTATCAGGATATTTGGAGATTATATATTTAGAAGCCTTTACCAGAAATTCAGGTCCTTTGACGGGTACAAGCCTGCCTGCTGTTCCTACGATTAATGAATTCTCTGGTATTCCAAGCTCTTTTTTTAAATTTTGTTTTTCTCCAGAGCTAGATTCTTTGAGTGCATTTAGCTCTATTCCGCTATAGATTACAGAAAATTTATCTTCTTCGGCAATTTTGAATAATATATGATCTTCTTTTTCTCTATTTGTAAGAGCCACAACCTTATCAGTTATCCGAGACGCAAGCTTTTCAAAAATAATGAATAACTTCGTTTTAAATGGTCCAAAATAACCAAAGAAGACATGCCCGTGCGGAGTGTGCACAATAATCGGCGTTCCTGCAAGTTTAGCTGCTAATCTGCCCATTAGCCCTGCTTTTGAAGAATGAGTGTGAACTATTAAAGGATTATATTTTTTAATTATTCTCCATATATCAAAAAATGCTTTTAAATCCTTTATGATATTTATTCTTCTCAGTAAAGAAGAACATTGGATAAATTCAATCCCTTCTGACTTGAGTATTTGGATATCTTTTTCCTTAGCCTTAATTTCTTCATATTTCATTTCTGATTCTAGAGACAGGCCGGAAACAAGAGAGAGTTGATAATTTTTCTTCCTTAATCCTAATAGCGATAGATACGTATTCTGGGCAGACCCCCCCTTATCGAATCTTGTAATTATATGTAATACTTTGATATTTTCCACTCTATCCAGAAATTATTAGTGAAAGTGTCTTGAATACCAGGCTTGGAAAACGATCAAATTCCACAAATGCCAAGAGGTGTCAGAGCGGTTTCGAAATAGGTCATCAATCAATTTTTCGATGGGTTTAAAATTAAATATGCCCTGGGTTTCAATTTTCTTCTTGGAAAGATATTCATCTATTAGGAATCTTAATTCAGACTTCAACCATTTACTGATAGGTATTTCAAATCCCCACTTTGGTTTATTGAGCAAGAGCGGGGGTAAAATATCCTTAAATGTTTCACGCAGAATGTATTTCCCTTTTGTCCCTTTCAGCTTTAGGTTCCCACGCATCTGAAAAACATATTCAACTAGCCTATGATCAAGAAACGGCACTCTAACTTCTAAAGAATTCCTCATGCTCATCAAATCAACTTTGGAAAGCATATCATTTGGAAGTGAAATTTTCAGGTCCATATAAAGCATCCTGTTAATATTATCGCCATCATAAGAGCTTAATCTTTTTAGTAACATCTCTTTCCCTAAATCTGGATTAATTTTATCAGATTCAATTTTTTTCTTATTTATGATTTTTTCTCGCAATTCTTTGGAAAATATTTCGTTCAAAGCAAAAAGTCTGTCTTCAAATCTATCTTTTGCACCGATAACAAATTTTTTTATTCTTCTGATATGTTCTAATAAATATTTGTCCCTTGAATCGGGCAGAGATGTCAGCAGCGGTTCAATGAGATTAGTTCTTAAAACGCGGGGAAATAATTTGTATCGCGAATACCAGTATTCTCCAGAATACATTCTGTAGCCTGCAAACAATTCATCGGCTCCATCTCCTGATAAGGCTACTTTAACGTGCTTTTTTGTTTCTCTGGAAACTATATATTGTGGAATTGCCGAGGAATCGGCAAAAGGCTCGTCAAGATAGGTCAAAACTTCCGGTATGGTATCCAAAACATCTTTAGCGCTCAATATTATTTCATGATGATGAGTATCGTTTAATTTTGCCACTTCACGGGCGTATTTTGTCTCATCAAATAAAGGGGCGTCCTTATATCCTATGGAATAAGTATTAATCGGTGAATTGGAGACTCTGGACATTAGTCCTACTATTATGCTTGAATCTATGCCCCCGCTTAAAAAGGCACCAAGAGGGACATCAGCAATTAATCTGGTTCTTACAGAATCTTCCAGTAAATCATATAAGTTCTTTTTGTATGTTTCGATATTTTTTTCTTTGTTTTCGTAATATTCAGCGCCTTTTTCAATATCCCAGTATTGTTTTATTTCTAAGCCTTCTTTTCTGACCATGATATAGCAGCCAGGGTCCAGTTTTTTTATCTTTTTGAAGATAGTGTATGGGGCAGGAATATAATTGAGGGTTAGGTATAAATTCAAAGCATTCCAGTCCATCTTTTTTGATACTTCAGGATCACATAAAATACTTTTAATTTCTGAGGCAAAGTACAATGATTTCCCGTCCCAGCAATAAAATAAAGGTTTAATTCCAAGTCGATCCCGACAGAGAAATAATGTTTGATTTTTACTGTCCCATAAGGCAAAAGCAAACATGCCATTTAGTTTTTTTATACATTCAATCCCTTCCTGCTCGTAGAGATGAATAATAACTTCACAATCAGTTTGAGAAGTAAAATGGTGTCCGTTCTGTTCCAATCCTTTCTTCAGGGCTTTAAAATCATAAATTTCTCCGTTAAACACCATCTGTATAGATCCATCCTCGTTTGACATAGGCTGCCTTCCAGCTTCTGAAAGGTCGATAATACTCAACCTTTTATGCCCCAATCCCACTGAAGCCATCGCCTGGCTAGCTCCTGGAGATGGATTATTGATATATATTCCTTCATTATCCGGACCCCGGTGAGAAAGTACAGAATTCATTCGAGCAATTAATTCTCTGCGAATTTCCTTCCCTTCGATATTTATTTTCCCGCAGATTCCACACATGATCTATTTTTCCTTTTTTACTTGAGCAAATAGTGCTTCGATTTCACTAATATTTCTTTCCCATGAATAGTTTTTTTCTACAAAGGACCTACATTCCTGAGATAGTTGCTTATATTCATCAGGCTTATCTTTATAATATTTGTATTTATCAAGAATTAGTTCTGCTATAGATTCGGGGCTTGTATCTTTAAATAAAAAACTTGAATTGAATTTACCTAAAATCTCCTTTGTTCCTCCAACAGGGGTTCCTAAAATAGGTGTACCGCAGGCCATTGCTTCCACGGTTATCAAGCCAAATCCTTCCAGGGCAACAGTGGGCAAAATAAAAAAGTCCGCCATCTGATAATACAGTGGTAAGTGGTCTTCAGACACAAAACCACAGAGATTTACAGAGCTTTCTAGGTTGAGTTCTTTGATCAATTCTTGCAGTTTTTTCTTTAATATACCTTCGCCTCCTATGATGAGATATATATTGTTAATCCTATTCTTAAGAAGTGCCATGGCTTTAACAAGGTTCTCAAGCCCCATCCTTGAGACAAGGTTACGAATGGTTAAAAGGACGAATTTGTCTGCTGGAATAGGCAGCTTCTTTCTCATGTTTATTTTATTTGGTGACGGCCTAAAACGATCCAGGTCCACGCCTCCTGGGATAATGTATATTTTTTCCTTTGGGATAGAATGTTTATTTATTAACTTATCTTGCGTGAATTTACTGAGTACAATAACTTTCTCGCACTTAGAAAGGCTGAATTTCTCCATGATTCTTCTGAAGAGTATATTGAAATAGAAAATTGGCCTGTTTAAAAAACTTCTTTTTAAACTGCGAATCTTGTATTCTTCGAAAGCCAAGGAGTGGCAGGTGTAAATCTTTTTTATCTTTTTTGTATTTCTTAATAAATTAATGGCAAATGCTGAGAAAGGCTGGTGGAAATTAATAAGATCAAAGGAGATTTTCTGAGAGATCTTCTTATATAATTTTTGACAGTTGAGAACAGTAGAAACTATGAATGTAAGACTATTTCTCTCGTTTACATCATACCTCCACTCATGAACATTTTTAATATTTTCATAGGAGGAAGAATGGATGGGGAGTTTTCGGGTAATTATGTGGATCTTATGTCCCCTTTCAGATAAACGTGCTGTCTGTTCATGCAGAACTCTTTCGGCCCCTCCTAGAACCTTTCTGATGGATACATCCACTGCAAAGAGGATATTCAAAATTTCTGTTCCTTCTTAGAGGCGAAGACTTCCATTGACGGGCCCCAAAGAATTTTTCCAAGAGAGAGGTGATACAATAACTCACAACTGATAAAGAAACTATTTTTTATCCAGTTCAACAATATATCTCCAAGAAACGGGAAAGCGCAATATGGATCTCCTTTAGCTGGGGGAGAATTTTTTAGGCGAAAAGTGGAGAATCCTGCCCTTTCGAGCAAATTTGCAATAGAAGAGGGAGTAAAGGCATACAAATGGGATACAGATATTTTCCGCGATAGATTTGTATGCCCAAAGAAAAGCCTGTCAAAAGCTTCACCGATACAGCGGGACTTTCCTTGAAAAAGGAAATTGGGAAGGCGTATGAACAGTAATCCATTATCTTTCAGAATTTGTTTTATTTCTAAAAGTTGTTCTAATGGATTTGTCGTATGATCTAATACATTCCAGAGGGTTACAACATCAAAATGGTCTTTTGGGAAAGAAGCCTCTTCTAAATCTCCACAGAATACATTTAGGCCGAAATTTTTTCGAGCAAATTGACAAGCATCTTCTGACAATTCTATACCATAAACCTCCCAACCTAGGTCTTTGGCCAAGCTTAAGAAAATTCCGTATCCACTGCCCACGTCAAGGAGCCTTCCTTCGCCTTTATCTTTTATTGAGGGTGCCAAAAAATGACGAAAAATCCCTTTCCTGTAGTTTTTTGTCTGTTCCTCAAGAAAAATATTTGAGTAATCATCTTTATAGTATTCCTTAATTGTCTCATAAGAAGGCTTTGGATTTCTAAAAATTAACCCACATTCCGTACATTTTGCTAAGCTTCCTTCAAAAGACTTTAGTCTTTTGATAAGTCTTTCATCCCTGCACGTTATGCATTCCAGCCATTCTGCTTTTTTCATGATTGTTCTCTAATCATCCTCTGAAAAAACTTTATCTTTCTTCTTGATTCAACCTGGAAGTCAGTCCCTGTCTTTATGATTAATTATCGTAGAATCCTTTTCCGTGTAACAATTTTTCATAAGCCAATTCTATCTGCACCACCATTTTTTTTACACTGAATTTTTCCTTCGCCGCTTCTCTTGCATTCTGGCCAAAAAAATTAGCCTTTGCTTTGTCATTCAGAATTCCTACTATACCCTCTGCCAAAGCGTGAGAGTTTTTATCCGGCACTAATAGCCCCGTTTTATTATTTTCCAATACCTCGATTACGCCTTCTATTTTTGTAGCCACAATTGGCTTAGCCATGGCCATTGCTTCCAAAAGAACCATAGGCAATCCCTCCAATAGAGAAGGCATAGCCAAGACATCAATCGAAGCTAAAATCTCCTTAATATCACTCCTGAACCCTGTAAAGATTATTCTATCCGCAACATTTAACTTTTCACCTGTCAAAATTAACTTATTTTTCAAGGGGCCTTCCCCCACAATCAAAAACCTTGCCTCTGGACATTTCTTTAACACTTCGGGCGCTGCCCTAATCAAATATTCAAATCCCTTTTGCCATACCAATCTCCCGATAGCTCCGATAACAGGTACATCGTTTTTTAGCCCCAGCGCCCTTTTACCTTCTAACTTCTTATTTTTTACTTCTTTGAGATCTGGATTATATTCCTCAATTTCTATGCCATTATATATTTTGACAATATTTTCTGGTGGAATTTTATGTCTTTCAATTAAGGACCGCCTCATGGCCTCAGATAAAACAGTAAATTTGTTAACCCATCTCTCAGTCCATCTATCTATTGAGACATATAAACCCTTTCTCAAGATACTTACATCATAACCCTCCACCAGCATAGCCATAGAAGAGATGATAATAGGTACATTGGCAATTCTGGCGGCTATTCTGGCAAAAAAATCAGCTCTTCCGCCTTGGCTATGAACGATTCGAACATCCTTAGTTTTAATAATCTTTTTTAATCGCAAAATGATGCCTAAATTATAGCGGTTGGCCATACGGACTGGATTAATTTTTATGCCGACTTCCGTAAGTTTCTTCTCAAATATTCCCCCTGGATTTGAGGCCACGAACACACCAAATCTTTCTTTATCCAACCCTCTTATTATCTGGCTAAAAACTCTTTCTCCACCTCCAAACTCGATATTTTCTATAACATAAAGTATGTTACATTTCATATTCAACGTCCAAGCTCTTAAAGCAGATATGCACTCCTTGTTGACATATATTCCTTATATCAAATGTCTTCAACGGAATCAATGGAGCTAAGCTTTCATAATTATCTTCACCGTTTTTGGATATTTATGTTTCCTCGGATTTATAGTATAGTTATTCTGCTAATTTAAGAAACCTTTAGGGAAGGCTTAAGGTAATGTTTAAAATTAGAAAATTCTTGAGAACAGGAATAAAAAAGATTTTAAAGCTAATATTCAAAATCGATTTCTTTAAAGCGTTTACGAGGAGAATATACGAAAAAAAAAGATTAGATTTTCCATCGATGGTACAGATAGAGATTACCAATGCTTGTAATGCCCAATGTCTGATGTGTCCTCATGATAAGCTTACCAGGCAAAAAGGGAGTATAGATGCAAATTTATATAAAAAAATTATTGATGAAAGTGCTGAAAATAAAATTCGCGTTAATACTATCTTACCCAACCATTTTGGAGAGCCCTTAATAAATCCTCATTTATATGATTATATCAAATATGCCAGAGAAAAGGTGCCAAAAAGCGAAATCTGTATATTTACAAATGGCTCTTTACTGAACAAAGAAAATGCTATAAAAATTATAGAATCTGGACTAGATGTCATAAGTATAAGTTTTGATGGCTTCTCAAAAAACACATATGAAAGGATTAGGCTGAATCTCAATTTTGATGAAGTAAATACTAATATAACAAGGCTCTTGGATTTAAAGAAGAAAATGAAGAAAAAAACACCCAGGATAGAGCTTGCCTATGTAGAGATTGAAGAGAATAAAAGAGAAACTGAAGAATTTATAAATAGATGGGAGTCACTAGTGGATAATGTCAACATTGGGGTTTTTTGTAATTGGGGCGGAATGGTACCTGGCAAGGAAGTAGATAAAGAGAACATAGCTTCTGCTCTTAATCCTAAGAGGTCTCCTTGTACAAGATTATGGAGCCATCTGCTTATTTTTCGTAACGGAGATGTGCCTCTTTGTTGCCAGGATTTTGACGGAAAGAATATATTGGGAAATGTAGCAACCAGTTCAATTAGAGAGATTTGGAATGGAGAAGTATTAAGTCGCTATCGGGATTTGCATATCAAGGGTAAATTTAATGAAATACATATTTGTAAAGAATGTAATTTCTGGAAACAACAAGGTGAGCCGATTTGGTGGTGGTAATAAATTATTATGATTGAAACTTCTAAATTAAGGCATGATTTATTCTAATTCTTTCTAAATTTTAGGTGAATTACGCGGAGGAAAAATACCCGCTAACTATAATTCCACCTTCATCTCGCCCAACAATTTTACCATCCTTATACTTTAACCTATATTTTGGGCTTTCAAGATAAGGCTTCAATAGATCAGGATAGGGGCCAAAAAGATCAGGATTATAAGGAATATAATTTTGGCAGGCCCTTTGGACACAA
>DRHQ01000049.1 GCA_011049545.1 Candidatus Aminicenantota bacterium
AAAGAATCATAATAAGAATCTCGGTGTTTATCAAAAAAATCAGAGATATACAGTGTGGGTTTTTTTAATATGCCGTAATAAATAAGTTGTAAAGTTATGAGCAATCGTCCAATTCTGCCATTTCCATCTAAAAACGGGTGAATTGTCTCAAATTGATAGTGGCTTAATGCTATTTTAATGAGTACAGGAATTTCTAAATCCTGGTTATGCCAAAACTTTTCCAAATCGGTTAAATACCCCGGTAGTTCATCATGGTGCGGGGGAATAAAAAAAGCGTCGTTAAGACCTGATCCGCCTATCCAATTTTGACTTCGTCGAATTTCTCCCGGCTGCTTTTCTCGCCCTCTCACTCCAGAAAGCAAGATTTTATGTGATTCTTTGATTAAACGCATACATAACGGCAATTTTTCTAATTGTGTCACTGCATAATTTATTGCTTGAATATAATTTTGCACCTCTTCCCAATCATCCCTCTTTTCAGGCTCTATCTCTTTTCTGGGTAAAACTGCCTCAACGATCTCCGTCTTTGTTCCCTCTATACGGCTTGAAGTTGTCGCTTCCTTAACGACGTGCATTTTAATAAAGAAATTGACATCAGGAATAAGGAAAGAATATGCATTAAGCTCTCCTAAAAACCTTACTGCGTTTTCAAGAAGAAGGAAAATTTTTTTATCTTTCCACTCAAATGGTTGGTTGATAAAAGACGGACTGAAGCTTTTGTATTGGAAATCTTTAGAGTAGTAGTGTTGTTTATATGTGCCTGCGTTAAATAAATGCTTTTTCATAATCAGCAAAAAGTTGAAATACGATATTTCTATATTTCAAGTTTAAGCACAAACTTGAAATAAGTCAATTATTTATTTCAAGTTTATAAAGCTATTTTATTTAAACTATTAAATAAAAAAATTAAAAAAAAGGGGCTATCCAGCCTTTTTGGCCCAAAACAGGATAAAATTTTCAACATAAATTATAGCAATCTATTTATTTCAAATAAGTTTAATAGTTTATTCACTCACGTTCTAATGAAAGACTCAATTTTTTATATAAGTTATATATATTTGACGAGCCAATACAATTTTCAATGAAGATACATTCATCGTTAGCCTAAAAAAGAAAATAAGAACAAAAGCTATGATCCGGCTGCTAGTTTTTTAAACTTCAGATCCACCACGCGGCCGGTATTGACCAGGAAACCGGAAATCTGGCCCTGTTCATTCCGCTGGAAATTCAAACGGATATAACCTTCCGAAAGACTGAAGACATCCCGGATTAAGGGATTAAAGGGATCTTTGGAGAAGTTTCTGAACCTTATATATAATTTCCCGTCACGAACCATAAATCTGTACTTCACATCCAGTTCTTCGGAATGATAGGTGCCTGCGTATTCCTTCAGGTCCGCTTCAGTGGGCTCAAAAGGTTCGATGCGTTTTCCAGGTATCGGGTCTTCACCAGGGATGAGGACTGTGACTCTGGCGTACTTTCCGTTTTCTTGCTGGGAGAAACGTACAATCACTTCTATTGGTATATCCAGCATGATGAATTCGGTTACAGAAATTGGGGCCAGTTCTGTCCGGTTGGTTTTGGAACGGACATAGTAGAGCTTTTTCTTTTCCAGAACAATCCGGCGCAACAGTTTTGATGTTTCCAACCAGTAAGTGCCTTCGCAGGCAAGCAGCTGCTTTTCTTTTAATTTTATCTTTTTTGAAGCTGGCTTTTTCTCTTCTTTTTTGGCTTCTTTCAATTTTTTCGCCAGATAGATGTCTGTAACCTGCTGGCATAGTCGCGTGGGTTGGGAGGAAGCCAGGTTAGAGAGTACCACCACACCGAATTTTTCCCCCGGGAAGTAAAGCATGTTGCTGCGGAATCCCGCATCCCCCCCTGAATGGCCGATGGTTTTCAGACCTTTATATGTTCCAATGACCACACCCCGGGCGTAGGAGATCTTTTTACCATTATTAAGCACCGCCTGGGTAAGCATCCGGTCAATGACCTCCTTGCCACCGATGCGTTTCTCATCAAAATTACGCATCCAGTTGGTCATGTCTTCCACAGTGGTAAACAGGCTGGTGGCTCCCACATTGGCATAGTTCAGCACACTCTTTTTGAATCCCTTTTCTTCATCCTTCGCATAAGAATAGGCACGGTTTTTGACAATCTGCTCATGGTCGATGTGAAAGTGGGTGGAACTCATTCCCAATGGATCAAAGATATTTTCCTTCACCCATTCCACAAAGGGCTTACCACTAATTTTGGAAACGATTTCGGCCATCAAGCTGTAGCCCGTATTGCAGTACATATAACGGTCACCAGGCATAAAATTCAACTCTTTCTGGCGTTTAACCACGTCCAGGATATGATCCTGGGTGATCACATCATCCATGCGCCAGCCAGACATGATCAGCAGTTCCCATTGATCCCTCAGACCCGAAACATGATGCAGCAAATGACGAATGGTTATTTTTTTTCCAAAATCAGGAATGTCGGGTAGATATTTGTGGATATCATCGTCAACCGATAGTTTGCCCTGAGCCTCCAGCATAGTAATGGCCATGGCAGTAAACTGCTTGGAAACGGAAGCCACATGGAAAATGGTGGAAGGAGTAATGGGAATCTTATACTCCAACTGGGCACTCCCGTACCCTTTGCGAAACACCACCATCCCTTCTTTTAGTACGGCAACGGCTGCACCGGGCGATTCCGGCTTGGCAAAACCGGCAAATATCTTGTCGATTTTCGCCTCCACAGTAGAGCGAGGTTTCTCTTTCTTTTTCTCTTGAATTAATGCCGCTGATGCAACCAAAACCAAAAAAAACAGTGCATAAAGAAGAACACGTCCCTTCATGAAATATTTCATTTGATCCTCCTAATGCCGCCCTGACATTTGAGGCATTTTATCGTCAATGTTATCCCTAGTGGCAAATGCGGTATGAAAGCGGTAACAGAATAATAATTAAGAAGAGAGGTGTCAAATTAAAATATGGCGCTAGATGTAATCTTGATGTTAAGAGAGACGCTCCCTTATTTCTTAATTCTTGCGGGCGAAGATGAGCTTGTACATGGTTGGAACAACGATCAGAGTCAAGATCGTAGCAAAGGATAACCCAAAGATTATGGTCATAACCAGAGGGCTCCAAAAAACAGGGCTGTCACCGCCAAAGTAGAGTTGCGGCCTCAGCTCGCTGAATAATGTCATGAAATTTATGTTTATGCCAATGGCAAGAGGTAAAAGACCCAGTATTGTGGAAAGCGCTGTCAAAAGCACAGGAGTTAATCGCGTAGTACCAGCAAGGACGATAGCCTCGATTTTGTCCATGCCGGTATCAATCAGCTTATCCGTGTAATCGACGATTATGATCGCATTCTTGACAACGATCCCGGCAACCGCAATTATCCCCATACCTGTCATCACGACTGAGATGTCCATACCGAAAATTGCAAAGCCTAAAAAGACTCCGGTTAAGCTGAGAACGATCTGAAGAATGATGATAAGCGGCTTGGATATAGAATTAAACTGTGCGACCAGGATGATCAAAATAAGAGCTGTAGAAATAAAAAGGGCTTTGACCATAAAATTGCCGACCTCAGCTTGCATATCCTGTTCACCGGTGAATTTGACCGTATAGCCGTCTTTCAATTCGAATCCGGGAAGCTGTCTGTTGATCTGGCGAATAATCTCGTTGGCGTTTGATCCGAAGAGCACGTTGGAGAACAGGGTTATGACCCGTTTGTTGTCAAGCCTGGTGATTCCGCCGTAGCTTGTCCGGTTGGTCACATGGGCAAACGAGGAAATCGGAATTCTATTCGGGCCCCCTTCTCCGCCCGGAACCACAATTTCCTGACTTAGCAGGACATCTATGTCGTTCCGGTATTTTTTGTCCAACCGGACCATGATCGGATACTCCTCCTCTCCTTCTTTGAATTTGGAGACCTCTGTACCATAGATGGCAGTGCGCATGACCATCCCTACCTGAGCTGTGGAAATACCCAACCTGTTAGCCTTCTCTCTGTCAATATTGAGCATGAGTTCCGGCTTGCTGACCTCCATGCTGGACTTCAGTTCCTCAATTCCTCGAATGTTTAATGACTGAATAAATTCTTCCAGTCTGTAAGTAATGCTGATCAGTTCGTCAATATCATCTCCACTAATTTCCATGTTGATGGGATACCCGGTGGCAGGTCCCATCATTTCCGAGTCTATACGGATTTCAGCTCCTGCTATTCCAGTCAGCTCCTTGCGCATCTTTCCAAGGTATTCTCTTGTAGATATCCCGGTCCTGTATTTATATTCCACAAAGGAGATGGTCACCTTAGCCAGCTTATCCTGAGAAAACCGCTCAAAAAGTCCGGCTCCTGCATTTGAAGCTACGTTGGAAACGACTGATTCCACATCAGGATTGTTGCGGCCGATAACATTGTAGATATTCTCTTCGACCTGCTTACAGATATTATTAGTCACATCGATATGAGTGCCTTCAGGCATAGTGATGTACACATTCAGACTGTTAGGGTCGCCACTTGGGAAAAACACAATCCTTGGCATCCTCATGCCCAGAAGAATAAAAGACATGAAGAGAAGAACGATAATCCCGCCGATGACAGCGTAGGGGCGTTTCCCTCCAAGGAGAAAAGTCAGGATTTTGCTGTATCCATTCTTCATCCGGGGAAGGACAAAACTCTGGAATTTGGCGATCATAAAACGTATTACAAACTTGGACAGAAGATAGAGAATGATTCCGAATGCCAGGAGATTGGCCGGAAGCATCTTTCCTGTCGCATAAAATACAGCAGCCAGGGCAACCGCCGCCGCTATCATGAGAATGTTTTTAGAGCTGAGTTTCAAGCTCGCTTTCTTTTTTTCTTCACCGGAGGATCTTTTCATGAAAGAGACGGCAAAAACTGGATTGATCATGTAAGCAACCACCATGGAAGCCATAAGCGTAATAATGACAGTGTAAGGTATAAAGGACATGAATTTTCCCGGGATTCCGGGCATAAATATAAGTGTAAAGAAGGGAGCCATGGTGGTTAATGTTCCCGTAAAAACAGCTATGGCCACCTCTCCGACTCCACGTTTGGCAGCAGCGGTTATGGAGAGATCCGGGTTTGTGGTGAAATGCCGGTAGACGTTTTCCACGACCACGATAGAGTTATCCACTACAATTCCTAAAACAATGATGAAGGACATTAAAACAACCATGTTCATGGTGAAGCCGAGGATAGGAATGAGAATAAAAGCGATGACAATAGACATCGGGATGGCAATCCCCACAAACAGGGCATTTGACTCCCCCATGAAAAACATGAGGACTAAGACCACAACGATAAACCCGAGGATAACGGTATTGAACAGGTCACTAACGCTGTTTTTCGTCTCGGTGCTGCTGTCCCCTGTCATGGTGATAATCAAGTTCTCTGGAGCTGTCTTGCGGTATCCATCAACAATAACCTTTATCTTGTCAACAGCATTGATAAGGTTTTTTCCGCTTTTTTTGATAACATTGATCGTTAGCACATCTTGCCCGCTCAAGCGCGAGTAGCTCCCTCTGTCAGCGTAACCATCAACGACATCGGCGACCTCTCTTAAGTAGATCCCTTGTTTTAGCTGAATATTCTTGATCTGGTTGATGTTCTTGAACTCACCGACCACACGCAGATTTCTCCGGATGCCATCTAAGTCAATCTGGCCTCCGGAAATAGTGAGGTTCTCAGAAGCAATGGCATTCTGAATTGTATAAAAGGATAGGTCTGCAGCTTGCATTTTATACAGATCGACATTGATCTGTATTTCCCGGTCTAGTGCCCCGGCAATATCTGCCCGCGTGATTTCCTCCAGGCTCTCGATTTCATCCTGAAGATCTTCGGCAATTTTCTTCAGCTTCACTAACCCAAGATCACCCGAAAGGTTGATGAACAAGATCGGGATCTCTGAGAGATCGATCCTGGTGACCTCGGGTTCACTAAAAAGATCGGAAGGAAGATCTCCCCGCGCATCATCGACTGCCTGTCTGACATCAAGGTACGCCCGCATTTCATCGGCATTCAGTTCAAATTCGATGAAAATAGAGGAAAAGTCCTGAATCGTGTTGCTGCTGATGTGCTTGATACCGTCGATACCCTTAAGATGCTTCTCTATTGGCCGGGAGATAAGGTTTTCCATATCAATCGGCGAGGTTCCGGGATGGAGAGTGCTAACCATGAAATAAGGAAAAATTATTTCCGGAAATTTCTCCTTGGGAGTCGCATTATATTGCATGAAACCGAATATCACCAGAATCACGGTGAATATATATATGGTTGTCCTGTTCGCAATCGATATGTTAGTTAATTTGAATTCTATCTTTTTCATTTTTAGTCCACTTTTTTATTTAATGTCGGACATTCCCGCAAAAAAAATCATTTTGAATCTGAGACCACAGCCAGCTTTTGGCTGTCGGCCAGATTTTGATACCCGAATGTTACCACATACTCTCCTTCCTGAAGTCCGGAGGAGATCTCGACTCGGTCAATATAACTCTTCCCGGTTTTTATTGATCTTCGTTGAGCAATCCATTCCCCATTTATTTGCCCGGCCACAAAAATAAATTGTTCTTGCCCGGTCTCCTGGACAATGTTCAGCGGAACTATCAAGGCCTCATCGTTTGTGTAATCATTGATGGTCAAGACCGACAGCATATTCGGCTTGATTCCAGCTTCGGATTTGGGAACTTTCATCTCGATTTGGAAGGTTCGGTTTTCGGGATCAATGACCTGGGAAACAGCATCGACGCTCAGGTCGAACTCTCCCCCCGTGGCAGGTATTTTCACATGAACGAAATCATTTATTTTGATACGCGAAATGTACACCTCCGAGAGATCGACTTTTATTTTAAGATTGGATAGCTGTACGACTCGAACAGCACCCATTCCTGCAACCGCCATCTCGCCTTCTTTGATGAGAATTTCATCGACCGTTCCGGACAAGGGTGAAAAAATCTTCGTCATCTTGTATTGTTCCTTTAAAGTCGCCAATCTCTTTTCCATTCCTACTTTGTTGTTTTTGGCTTGAAGAAACTCAAGCTCACTGCCGATATTCTTATCCCACAACCTCTGCTGTCTTTCAAAAATCGTCTCTGCCAACTTTAACCCATTCTCCACCTCAGCTATGCTGCTTTCCAGAATTGAGCCGTCCAGTTCCGCCAGAAGCTGTCCTTTGGTGACTTTATTGCCAGCATTGACATGTATCTTTTTCACAATTCCGGAGGACTGGGATGCGAGCAGAACGTTATGGTCCGACTCAACTGTGCCCTGGACCTGGATAAAATGTTGAAACCGCCCCTTTTCCACTTGCGAAATTTTTACATTCATCAGCTTTTCTTGCTTTACTCCAGGACTGGATTTCTGCGCGATCTCCTGTTTCAATATCTCAATCTCTTCTGTCAAGGCATCCCTCTGCCCTTCCAATCGCGCCAGCTGCGCCTCTTCACTGCTGGGGCCGCAGGCGACAAAGATTAAACCCATTCCTATTAGAGCTAAGTATTTTCTGTATTTCATGATCATTCACCTTTTTTTTGAATAGCCGTATAATTATTATTAAGCCTGTCCAGTTTATTCTTTGCTGTCAGGAGTCCGGACATGGCTTGAATGAATTCAGACTGAGCCATCAGATATTTATCATGCACCTGGGTTAAATCCATGCTGGAGGCGACTCCTTCGTTGTATTTGATCAAGGTAACATCGTATACTTTTCCGGTTAATCCCATATTTTCTTTCGTATTCAAATAATTCTCATAGGCTGAATCCAAAGCTGATTTGACACTGGCCGCTTCCACAATCAAACCCTGAGATGCCTGAATTCTCGCATTCCTGGCTTGTTTCAGGGCGATGGAAGCTTGAGCAACTTTAGCTCTCTGAACACCGCTTGTGAATAACGGAATATTGATACTAACGCCCAAAATCTGAGTGCGGAACCAACGTTCTTTGGAATCGAATATATTGAACACATCACGGAAAGCATCATACTGGAAGGAATAAAAAGCCGAAACAGTAGGGAAATATTGAGCTTTTTCGCTCTTCCAACTCATTTCTGAAAGTTTTTCCTGTGTTTCAATTAATTTATAGTCGATATTCTGTTCGAGATCAAATTCGGTATCCGCTGTTTTCGAGATGTCTATCTGCTGAAGGACGTCTTCCAGTTTGTCTGTAAGCACAATTTGCTCTCTCAAATCCAATCCCATCTGAAACTTCAAAAGTTTATAGGCGACCTCTTTCTGTCTCAAGACCGCCTGCAGGCCGTTTTTCAATTTTGTCACTGATATTTGGACAAGATCGGCATCCATTTCGGCGACAAAGCCCTCCTTGTATCTTTCTCTTATCTCATAATGGGTTTTCTCCAGATTGACAAGATTCGAATTCAGGATCCTTTCACTCTCTTCGGAAACCAGGATTAAATAATAGGTGTTGGTGACCGTCTCCAGAGCATTCAATTGTGTCCATTCATGATTCTGGTCTGCCAGTTGACGAAAGGCTTTTGACGCTTTGAGGCCAACGAAATAACTTCCGCTGAATACGAGCTGGGTTAAGGTGAATCCAGCACTGACATTGTGCTTTGTGCCAAACTGGACCGGGATCTTTTCGTCAGGGTCCCCCCCATCGAAGATATTCGGGATCAATATGGTCATCAACTCGAGATTGTTAATATAGTTGATCGTGGAATTAAGCTGGGGGAATCCTGAATAAATCGTCTCCCGCACCTTTTTCTCAGCAGTCAGAATATCCATCTGAGATCTCTTGATGTCATAACTGTGTTCGATAGCAAACTCCTGGGCAGATTGCAGGCTGAATCCTTGCACATCAGCACTCTGAGCATGGATGAGGCTGGAGAATACACAAGATATCATTACCCAGAAGACTGTGGCCAATAAAGGATACAGCCCTTTTTGAGAAAACTTCAATGTCATTCGTTTAGGCATGGTTTTTTCCTTTTGTATATCTGAATGATTGTTAGGAAACCGATCCCGATTATAACAATTTGTACTCTTTTCGATCTTAGATTCGATTTCCAATGTACCTTTAGATGTCAGGATTAAACTCAATAAACAAATTATGGCAGGAAAGGGAGGCTCAGGGGCCCCAATCCAAAAATAATCAAAAAACTTAACGTTTATAAATTACTGCATTTGAGCGTTATTCGCTGTCTGTCTAACCATGTGTCGGCATCGAACTTCTTCACAAAAGTTATACATCTGCACTATTCCTGAACTCCATAAATGACTATCCAATATACCATTTATTACCTGAAAAACAAAATCCTTTAATGTATTCAAATCTCTTGTCTATCTATTCAAATGCTTATGAAGGAATAAATAGGAAAAATGGGGCCAGGCTCCAATTTGAGACTAGATATTTTCTGAGATATTGTCTCGGATTAACCGATTGCGATATTGTTCTGTTTAACACAGCATTCCCAAATTAGGAATCAATGGGCAGATATCTCTAATTCTCGGATTTGTGGAAGAAAATTGTAAAGATCGAAGAAAATAGTGATATCTTGATTCCAATATACCGCTAAAATGTTATATTATGAAAAAAAAGTATTAAGAATGGATTAAGATGAAAGTGATCAATAGAATTATTTGCCTTATGGGCATTATGTTGTTAGCTTTTTGTGCTTCAAAAAAAGCAACCGAGAGCATAATGCCTGAAAGTCTCACAAAAAAAGAACTTCTAGGAAAAAAGCTATTTTTTGATATAAACCTTTCTACTCCGCCAGGGCAGGCCTGCGCTGCCTGCCATGGACCTGAAGTCGGCATGACCGGACCTATTGAGGATTTCAACAAGACAGGAGCGGTCCATGAAGGGGCCGTTTCTAACCGTTTTGGAAACCGAAAGCCACCCACTGCTGCCTATGCAGGAAGAAGTCCTGTTTTCCATTTGATGGATGAGGAAGGAAATTTTATGGGTGGCATGTTCTGGGATGGCAGGGCTACAGGAAAATCGCTTGGTGATCCCCTTGCAGAGCAAGCCATGGGGCCATTTTTAAATCCACTCGAACATAACAATCCTGATAAAAAAAGTGTTGTGATTAAAGTAAGAGATTCAGACTATTCTGATCTATTCGAGGAGATCTGGGGACCAGGATCCTTGGATCGGGAGAACGATTTCGAAGGAACATACGAGCGAATAGCCCGTTCTATTGCTGCCTATGAGAGGTCATATGAAGTGAGCCCCTATAGCTCCAAGTTTGATGAGTTCTGGCGTAATGCAAAATCTTCAGGCAAAGACGTAGAATCCATCGATGAAACAAATTGGGAAGAATATAAAAATCTGGGATTGGAGGGTGAGGAAGTTGAAGGACTCATGCTGTTTGTTACTAAAGGGAAATGTGCAGATTGTCATGTTTTGGAAGAGGGGCCAAATGGCGGACCTCCTGTGTTTACTGATTTTACTTATGATAATCTTGGCGTGCCAAAAAATCCTGTAAATATGTTCTATTCTATGCCCGAGGAGTGGAATGCGGATGGAAATGCTTGGGTAGATAGAGGTTTGGGGGGTTTCCTTGAGAAAACAGAAGAATATGCCCAATTCGCTGAAGTAAATTATGGGAAACACAAAGTTCCCACTTTGCGCAATGTAGATTTGAGGCCTAGAGAAGATTTTACAAAAGCATTCTTACACAACGGTTATTTTAAAACTCTTGAAGATGTTATGCACTTTTATAATACAAGAGACGTCGAAGGTGCAGACTGGCCACCGCCTGAAGTAAGTGCAAACGTGAATGATACTGAGCTGGGCAATCTTGAAATGAACGAGAGGGAGGAGGAGCTCATCGTTCTATTCATGAAGACTCTTTCTGATGGATTCATTCCGTCAAGGGAAGAAGAATAGTATTGAAATCTCTTTTCTATCAATTCAAATGTTTCTGAATGAAAGCATCTATTTTACTGACGAAATCCTCGCTTGCCAGAAATATCGCATCGTTATGTCCTCCGCGCATCGGATAAAACTCTTTAGGCTCTAGCGCTGCCTCAAATAGCTTCCTTCCATGTCGGAAGGGGATGATTTTATCGTCCTCACTGTGAATTATCAATTTAGGAACGGTTATATTTTTTATCTTGGATAAAGCATCGAATTTAATTGAGATAATCCATTTTAGCGGAAGAAAAGGAAATAGCTTTTTGCCCATTTCCAAAGCAGAAGTAAAGGCGCTTTCAGAGATGAGCGCTGCTATCTTGACTTTAGAACACAGCTCAACAGCCACATTTGCGCCTATGGATTTTCCATAGACGACGATGGAGCCCTCATTTAGATTTCGGCTTTTGATAAGGTATTTATGGGCAGCCTCGGCATCTAGATAGAGGCCCTCTTCGGTTGGCCTGCCCTGACTTCTTCCATAGCCACGGTAATCAAAAATGAAAACACTCAATCCAAGCTTATAGAACAAATATATGACATCAATTCTGTGGCTGATATTTCCAGCGTTCCCGTGGCAGAAAAGAACTGTTGCCCTCGTTTCCTTGGCCGGAATATACCAGCCATTTAGTTTTACTCCATCAGAGCTAAAAAAATATACATCTTCAAATTCAAGCCCGATTTCTTTTGGCGTTAGGTGTATCTTTCTTACGGGAAAGTATATTCCTTTCTTCTCATAATATTTTAGATAGAGAATAAGAAAGGCTAGAAAAGAGAATAAGGCTAGCGTTCCGAAAAGAAGCCTAATAAAGTCCATTAACGTTATTATACTGCTCAGCGTGAAGGACATCCTCCTTACCTTTCTTATCTCCCTCCATGAAGCGTAAATCCGCTAAGCTTTTTTTATGCCCCTTCTAGCTTATAACAAATGAAAAATTTGATGTCAAAATGACTTTTATTTTCTTTTGCCCTATTCTTAACTTTAGGTTTTTACATTGACCCTAATTTTCTCCTATGATATAGGATATAGAAATGATCGGGAAGACACTCAAACACTTCGAGATTGAAGAACTCCTCGGTAAAGGAGGGATGGGCGTTGTCTACCGCGCCCGCGATACTCGCTTGAAAAGGCCGGTAGCTTTAAAGATCCTTAGACCAGATTTAGTTACGAACCGCGATAGACAGCGACGCTTTTTACAAGAAGCCCGGGCTGCTGCTGCTGTCACCCACCCTGCAATCGCGCAGATCTATGATGTTGATGAGGTCGATGAAATCACCTTCATAGCTATGGAGTTTATAGAGGGAGAGACTGTTGGCCAGTTGATTGCAAAACGTGAACTAGATTTGATAGGTTCAGTTGAAATCGCCCTTCAGGTTGCCGAGGGTCTAAGCCGGGCTCATGAAGCTAACATCGTTCATCGAGATATCAAATCTGACAACATTATGGTCACTAGAGATGGGCATGCGAAACTGCTCGACTTCGGATTGGCGAAGTTGCTGGATCCAGTCCTAGAAGGCAAGGAAGAAGAAAGCAGTCGAGCCCTGATGGAGGCGGAAACGCTTTCTCAAACCAGGGCCGGTACGATATTGGGTACAATAGCCTATATGAGTCCTGAACAGGCCCGGGGCCAGAAGGTCAGCAAAAGCAGTGATATATTCTCCATGGGAATCGTCATCTATGAAATGGTAACAGGCAAGCTGCCCTTCGAGAGAGAGACGCCGCTTGATACGCTTCATGCCATCGGTTTTGAAGAGGTGCGCCCAGTTACTCGTGTACGACAAAACCTTCCCCCAGAGCTTAATCGGATTATATCAAGATGTTTGCGCAAAAGGCCCAAAGATCGATATCCGGATGCGAGTCCCCTTGCAGCAGACTTAAAGAACTTGAAAAGGGATATTGAATCGGGGATTCAACGTTCCGCACCGCTCAGCGGCAGGATTGGTCAATTTTTTGAATCTCTTAAATCCTCGATGCCATTTGGCGTCATAGGAATAGCAGTCGCTGCTGGCAGCTTGGTTCTGGTGGGATTCTTAATGTTTACGGAAAGAAGTCAGGGCTCAATAATTGTGCTGGCCCTTAGCGGTTTTATTTTCTACCGGTATATTCGGAATAGAAAAAACAGGATGCTGAAGCGTTTTACTAAAGAGATTTCGAAGTTTCCCGAGGTTCGTGCGATTATTGTGCGCGGAGATCAGGTCACGGTTGTTGTGAATCAGGCCAAGGCAAAGCTTTATCTTCGAGTCAACAGCCTCATCGATTTGGTGAACAAAAAATTGTACTTTGGTGGGCATGTCGAAGCTGCTGTACGTGACGACCTCTCGTCTGATGAATTCCAGAGAATGCTTAGAGAGCCAAGGGTTATCTACGTCCGAGATGATGTAATCCTGAAGTCAGATTCAGAGATAGCGAAAGAAGAAGATTCGACAAAATCATTAATAGGTAAAGGGGACGTTCCCTAAAGTACCATGCGTGTCGAGAGCTTAGCGGGCGTCCCCCACTCTGTTATCAGAATCGTCTGCGCGGTAATCACTCCTTCTTATTGACAGGGTTTGCATCCATGGCCCACATGCCGCGACCGTGGGTAGCAATCACGATGATATTTTCTCGGGGATGAATGATCATATCCTGAACAAAGGTTGAGGGCAGGTTGCCTCCCAGGATGTCCCACTTTTTGCCGCCATCTGTTGTTACATAAACACCGATGTCGGTTCCAACATAGAGAATGTCTTTGTTTAACGGATCTTCCTTGATGACATTCACCGGTCCAAGGGGAATGTTTCCGGAAATATCGACCCAGGTTATGCCGTAATTGGTTGATTTCCAGACATAGGCGGCAAAATCATCATCCCGTTTTCCGTTCTGGGTCATGTAGACAGTACTCAGGTCATAGGCTGAAGCAACCAGCTCGGACACCCATTTCTGATAGGGCAATCCCCTCATAATTTCCTTCCAGGTCTTGCCGCCATCCATAGTTACATGGACTTTTCCATCATCGGTACCCACATATATCAGACCGAATTTTAAAGGAGATTCGGAAATAGAAAAAATCGTTTGGTAAGGGATATCCCCCATTTTAGCTTTTACGTTGTACGTCAGGTCCTTGCTGATTCTTTCCCATGAGTCTCCACGGTCCTGCGAACGGAAAAGATACTGCATTCCATGGTAAATCGTATTGGAATTGTGAGGAGAGATGATAAAGGGCGCTACCCATTGCCCCCGCAGCTTCGGCTCGTTTTCGTTCTGCAGGGGAAGTATGTATTTCTCTCCTTCTTTGCGTGGGACGCTGAGGTCTGTTCTGTTGAGATGCCCGTAGAAACCAGCTGAATAGACGATATTCGGATTTGTGGGATCTATGGCATGACTGCTGCCTTCACCGCCAGGTGCTCGCTCAAAATCCACCTCTGGTATCTTATTCCTACCGCGCTTAAGGTCGACAACACCTCTGTAGCTACCGTGATCCTGCATGGAACCATAGACGCGAAACGGCTTGTCCATATCATAGGCGATATTAAAAAACTGGCACAGGGGCAGGTTGTGGAGAAACTGCCGCCAGGTTTTACCCTTGTCATAAGAGATCACGATACCGCCATCATTGACGTTGACAATGTAGTTGGAATTATCGGGATCGATCCACAAGCCGTGATGATCGCCGTGCATGTTGCCCAACCGACGGAATGTCTTTCCGCCGTCATTGGACACATTTAGAGCAAGTCCCATGGTGTATATTGTATTTTCATCATTGGGATCAACGCGCATCTGGCCGAAAACCCAGCCATAGGTGGCGGAATGGCGCATCATATAGCGCTTCGTCTCCGGTGTTTGACCGCTCACCTCTGTCCAGCTCTCACCCTTATCATCAGAGCGGTAGACTGTTGATCCTTTTATGATGCCGCTGGAAGGAAGCCCGTAGGTGTTTGCTCTCTCTTGTTTGTTCGGCTCACGCCCAAACTCATAACTGTCAACAAAAGCGTAAATAACGTTCGGTTTGGACAGGCAAAGATCGATACCGATTCTGCCTCTAAACTTTGCCTCAGGCAGCCCTTTGTTTATGGGTTTCCAGGTTATGCCTCCGTCGGTTGTCTTGTAGATTCCGCTTCCCTTGTAACCGGGTTCATTTCTGGGGTCGTTCCATTTTTGGCGCATCCTTTGCCAGGTAGAAGCATAGAGCGTATCGCTGTCAGAAGGATCCATGATGAGGTCATTGGCTCCGGTTTCCTCATCGACATAAAGAATCTTCTCCCAGTTTTTACCGCCGTCAACGGACTTGTAGATCCCGCGTTCTTTGTTGTTAGTCCACTCGTGACCGGAAGCAGCTACATAAACAACATCGGGATTTTTGGGATGAATGACGATTCGGGGAATAGTATGGGTTCCAGTCAATCCCATATGCTGCCAGGTCTTACCACTATCTATTGATTTATACACTCCGGATCCCGCCATAGAGCTTCTGAAAATGTTTGCCTCACCGGTTCCTATCCAGATGATATCATTGTTTGATGGAGCAAGGGTGATATCACCGATCGAGGTTGACGCTTCCTGGTCAAAGATCGGCTCCCAGGTCGATCCCTCGTTATCCGTTTTCCAGACTCCTCCGGATGCCGTGGCCACGTAAATCGTGTAGCTTTTTCCCTTCGGAGTAACTACTGCAATATCAGTGCATCTTCCGCTCACATTCTTCGCGCCGATATGCTGCCACTTCAAATCTTTGAACGGAGTATTCTTTTTCATCTCTTCATGCTGGCTGAACCATTTCATCCTTAGTGCCGGATCGGTGGAATGGATTTTTTGCGGCTTTTTGGCCTTTTTAGCAGGGAGGGGGGACGTAAAAAAAGTCAAAGCTAAGATAAAAACGCATAAAAATGCCATTACCCTGTAAAATTGTCTTTGAGAAATCATATCTCCTCCTTATTAAAATTTTCGTTGATAACTAATATCAATAATTAATCTTAACTCCCATGATATAAAACATGAAAGCCCATTTATCGGATATCTCATCGATTCTTTTCGTCGTGCTGCTGGCTCCGTGTCCGGAGCGGGTTTCAATCCTGATTAGGACCGGATTGTTGCCTGTGTGTTTTTCCTGCATTTCGGCAATGAACTTAAAGGAATGAGCTGGAACCACCCGGTCATCATGGTCAGCTGTTGTTACTAGTGTGGCGGGATAAGCTACGCCTTCTTTGATGTTGTGTAACGGCGAATAGGAGTAAAGATTTTTGAAATGCTCCTCCTCGTCACTGGAGCCGTATTCCACCGCCCAGGCCCAGCCAATTGTAAATTTATGGTAACGCAGCATATCCATGACGCCCACCGCAGGAAATGTCACCTTGTATAAATCCGGTCGTTGAGTCATACAGGCGCCCACCAGTAAGCCGCCGTTGGAACCGCCGGCAATGGCCAGCTTATCCTTAGATGTGTACTTTTCCCTGATCAGATATTCAGCAGCAGCTATAAAATCATCGAACACCTTTTGCTTTTTAAACAGCATGCCTGCTCTGTGCCACTTTTCGCCGTATTCGCCCCCACCGCGGATGTTAGGCATGGCATAAACTCCCCCGTTCTCCAGAAGGACAATGAGGGTAGGACTGAAGTAAGGAAGCATGCGTGCGTTGAAACCGCCATAGGCATAGAGGTAGGTAGGATTATCACCGTTCAATTTCAATCCCTTTTTATGAACAATAAACATCGGGACTTTGGTTTTGTCTTTGCTCTGGTAAAAGACTTGCTTGGAAACATAATCCTCAGGATTGAATTTGACATCGGATTTATGAAAAACTTCTGTTTCTGCACTTGAAATATCATATTTGTAAATTGTGGGGGGAGATGTGAAAGATGTGAAAGTATAGAATAAAATTTTATCTTCTCTTTTCCCGTAAAAGCCGGAAGCACTTCCCAGACCAGGCAGTTCAATTTCTTTTATGAATTTTCCTGTTAAGTCATGCTGGTAAACCCGAGTGGTCACATCTTTCAGGTAACTGCAATACAACTGACCACCCACGGTATTGGCACTTTGTAAGACCTCAGGTTTCTCGGGGATGATGGTCTTCCAATTTTCTTTGCCCGGCGTTTTTGGTTCTACAAGAATGACTTTGTAGTTGGGAGCATCTATATTGGTTAAAATCAGGAATTTATCTCCAAAGTTATCGATAACATAGCTGTTGAACTCAAATCCCTTGATCAGGGGTTGAAATTTCATGTTTTTTACCGAAAGATCTTTATAATACAGCTCGTTGCCATGGGTTCCTTCGGATATAGATAAAAACATGTATTCTTCGCCTTCGGTGACGCTTGCCCATTTAGACCGAAGGGGATGCTCCTTATCCTCATAGATAAGTTTATCTTTGGTCTGAGGATCGCCAAGTTTGTGGTAGAATATTTTGTGAAACTTATTGCTGGCTGTTAATTCCTGACCTTTTTCCGGCTCGTCGTAACCGCCGTAGTAAAAGCCGTTACCGTACCACGAGGCGCCGGAAAATTTTACCCATCGGAGGCGGTCAGATAATTCCTTTTTGGATTCCACTTCCATTACTCTAATCTCTCTCCAATCCGAGCCTGCTTCGGAGCGGGAAAAAGCCACATAGCGATTGTCTCTGGAAAAACCTAATAGGTAGATCCTAATAGTGCCGTCCGGAGACAATTCGTTGGGGTCGATGAATACTTCTGGCTCTCCGTCTAATCCCTTTTGAGAATAGATCACAGATTGATTCTGCAGCCCGTCATTCTTAGAGAAGAAATAATACTCCCCTTCTCTGTAGGGTAATGAATACCTGGCATAGTTGTAAACTTCGGTTACTCGCTGGCGAATTTTTTCTCTGAAAGGAATCTCCCCCAGATAGGCAAAAGTAACCTTGTTCTGTTCCTCCACCCATTTTTTTACTTCTTCAGCAGTGTCATCTTCCATCCAGCGATAGGGATCAGCCACCTCGGTTCCGAAATAATCATCCACCTGGTCGCCTTTTTGGGTAACCGGATATGCCGGCGCCGGCTGGATCGCTTTTTCAGCTTGCTGCTGGCAGGCTGGTAAAAAAACAAACGATAATAAAATTATAAGGACTGCAATATTTTTTCGTACTTTCTCCTCCATTGGGGACGTTCCCTCAGGAACCACCCTTTAATATCAAAATAAATAGACTCCATAGTCGACCAGGGTGATACATTGGGGAAGTCCTCCTTCTTTCATGTAGATAGTCTTTATTATCACAACAAAAAATTAGGGTCAATCATAAAGATAATAAACGTAAAAGTAAAAGGAAACCAGTCTGGTTTAAGGAGTAATTTAGTTACAGGATCAAAACCAGATATAAGACAAATTAAAACCGTTCAGTTCATTTATATATTCAAAAAGGTGGGCTTGATGAATCAAGCCCCTACATAAAAATCCCTACACAATATGAACCAAACCTCTGTATTTCTAATTTTTAGGCGATAGATATTGTCTTTTTTTGATATAACCAGATAAGAAAAATTGGAAGCACAAGAATAGATGAAAAAGGAGTCTGTGTGCTTTTTTAAGCGATAGATCTTGTTTTTCTTCGCTGGAAACGGATAAGAAAGATTGCAATCAAGATAATTAAAAGAAGCATAACTGCTGTAATTACAGGGCCAAAATGAAGCATCGAGTAACTGAGTGCTACAAAAGGCAGAAGATTGATTCTAACCATAATCCGCAATGCCTTATTTCTCGTAATTAACTCGGCTGCGGAAGGTGAATATTTGTAGTATAGATTAACCAAAGCCCGACCAAGCCTGCTGGGCAATAGGTATGTGTCCCTGAAATCTCGAAGAATCCCAACATGAGGATGTACAGGTGAGTCGTAGGCTGCCGTGGCAATGAAACACAACCTTTCCCACAAGGACAGTCTCTTAAAATTGGCTGTTATAGACCTATCTGAATTCAGAGTAAAGATGAGCGGATTATCATTTTCATAGCCCGGAGGCACATTCCCTGACCAGTGGGTAAATTCAAACCCAGAATCAGGGGTAGCCGTGATTTCAACCAATCTTCCACAATCATAGTCATAACTTCCCTGCGAAGGCTGAGTCGTTCCTCCCTCACTAGAATTTATGGTAAATGAATATTGAATGAGCGTGCCTGTGTAGTCCTGGTTAGACTGGTCAGATGTTAAATTGCTGTAGCTTAGGCTGGAGGGTGAGAAACTGTAGCATTTTTTGTCAGGAGTCGCTTCTCCTGACCACCCTTCAATCACGTTGTGAGAATAACTGCCATCTGCGCTCGTAGTCGTTGTGGTTTCAACGCCGGAAAACGTAATTATCACTCCTCCTATCCCCTCAGCTGCCCCGGTCTTCACCGAACCAGAGATTATCCATCCTGGAAAGGCTTCGTAGTCCTGACCTGCCTGGTCAGAGCTCAGATTAGAATAACTTCGGCTGGAGGGTAAGAAAACGTACCTTGTCATGGAAGGAGTTACAGTGCCTGACCAGCCGCAATCTACGGTAGCTTCATAATAGCCGGAG
>DRHQ01000050.1 GCA_011049545.1 Candidatus Aminicenantota bacterium
ATCCTTTGGGAGAATGAATTCTTACCGATGCCTTTGCTCTTATTTGGTCTTTTGATTCTGCTGGTTGTGCTGTCATACTTCTTATTATTGGCAATGCGAACTGGTGGAATGCTATGACTGCACTTGTCGGGAAGCCTGGCAGACCGATCACCGGCTTTTTTCCTATTCTTGCAAGTATGACTGGCTTTCCAGGCTTCATAGCTACACCATGCACGATTATTTCCGAATCTTTCATATCTTCGATGACGTTGATGCATATATCACCTGTTCCTTTTGAAGTGCCTCCTGATATCAACACCATGTCGTATTTTAGAGAGTCATCGAGCGCTGATTTTATTTCTTGGTAATCATCTTTTGCTATTCTCATGAATTTTGGGATACAGCCGTGTTCAATTAATAGATCGGAGATAGCCCTCGAGTTTGTATCATATATCTCTCCTTCTCTTAGTTTTCTTCCTGGCGCCACTATTTCATCTCCTGTTGAGATTACTGCTATGACCGGCTTCTTATAGACTTTCAATGTTCGTATTCCCTGGGTTGAAAGTGTTGCAGTCTCCCGTGCGCTAATAATCCCGTCCTGTCGTGCGATCACTTCTCCTGTCATAATGTCAGAGCCTGCATGCATGATGTATTCTCCAGGAACTACTGGTTTGAACACTACTACTTCTTTACCCTCTATATCTGTGTCTTCAATCATAACTATTGCGTTTGCTCCTCTCGGCACTATTGATCCTGTCGCAATCTCGCTGCAGTAACCTTCCCTGATTTCTGTTTTAGGCGGTACTCCAGGGATTATTTTTTCTCCGTTGAAAATTAATCTTATTGGATTTACTTCGTCTGCATAGAAAGTATCAGCCGCAACCACTGCATATCCGTCTCTTGTCGATCTGTTGAACGAAGGAACATTCCTGTCTGATATCACATCTTCTGCAAATACATCTCCTAAAGATTTATCAAAAGGCAATTTCACTTTACCTATTATTTTTATTCTCTTCTTGAGCACCTCAATAACTTCTTCCAAACTATGTCTCTTAACAAAACCCCTCATCCGAATATCTTCCATTTTATTTTTTTTAAAATACACGTAACAGGCTAAGTGATGCACTTCCAGTGGGTATCAAATTTGTGCTAGGTTATCCATGAATTATCAAAATTTGCGCTAAGAAGATGCACAGAAGAATTATATGGATACTAGCCATAATAGGCAATACTCACTACAGTACTCTGATGGAAGGGGGGATTGACGAAAAAATACTTGGATTGGGATATTTGTGCATGGTATCATTGATGGCGTTGGATTTCTCCCTATCGCATTAGGATTATTATAATTTGAGTTATATTTATGTGGGCTTATTAACACTTCTGGATGTGGTTTTACTTACCGGAATTGTACATGAAATCAATCATAAGTTTTTATAAACAGCATCCTTTCATTTTCAACTTACTTAAATTATTGATTTTTCTCTATATATTTATATTTAGTCTTGAGCTAATGGGTACCTCCCTAAAAATGATGGGGAAAGGGATGGCGACTACGCTAATCCAAACCACTACCAATCCGTTTGTGGGTTTGTTTGTAGGGATTCTGGCTACTTCTCTTATACAATCATCTTCTTCAACCACTTCCATTGTAGTAGGGCTGGTAGCTGGTGGCGTTTTGAATGTAGCCAACGCTATCCCCATAATAATGGGCGCGAATATAGGAACTTCCGTTACCAATACCCTGGCATCCCTCACTCAAATTAAACGCAGTGGCGAATTTGAGCGTTCGTTTTCTGTGGCTATTGTACACGATTATTTTAATCTGCTTGCGGTACTCGTGATATTTCCATTACAGTACTTTACTAATTTTTTGGGCCGGATTTCTAGCTTTATGGGGCAGGAATTCCAGAACGTGGGAGGTCTAAAATTCTTAAGTCCTGTAAAAGCATTGACCCGTCCGCTAATGGATGTTCTGAAGCGTTTGGTTGAAGATTATCCCTGGATTATGTTTGTTTTGTCTCTTGTCCTTTTGCTATTTGCCTTAACGCAGATGGTGAAGGCTTTGAAGGTTTTAGTCGTGAAAAGGGCGGAGGCTTGGTTCGACCGCTATTTATTCAAAACGGCTCTGCGGGCATTTTTTGTAGGATTGTTGTTAACTTTCATGGTCCAAAGTAGCTCTATTACCACTTCATTGGTGGTACCGATGGCGGGTGCGGGATTATTAACAATTATCCAGATTTTTCCTTATACTGTAGGGGCCAATCTCGGGACGACTGTGACGGCGATACTTGCAGCGCTGGTAACGGGTAATTTAGCAGCAATTATTGTTGCTTTTTCACATTTATTATTTAATATATCGGGAATGATTGTTTGGTTGCCGCTTAAATCTGTCCCTATATTTTTAGCGCAAAAATTTGCGCTGTTCTCAACGCGAAATAAAGCGATTCCCATTTTGTATATTATAATAGTATTTTTTGTTATACCTATATTAATAATCTATTTTTTTAAATAAGGAGAGTTGTCAATGTTAAAAAAATGGTTTGCAATCTTTAAAAAAGATACGTTGATGGATCGTGCCTATCGTCGATCTTTTTTGATATTTGATAATATTCGCGACATGTTTGCAACAGCCAGAGAATCGTTGCGGCATGTGGAAGATAGTGAGATTGGCATCGATATTTACAGTAAAGACGCTGAAATCAATCGTTTTGAACGTGAAGTTCGCCGGAATGTATTTAATCATCTGGTAATCGTTGGGCCAGAAAGGCTGCCTTCTGGTCTGGTTTTAGTCAGCATTATCATCGATATTGAACGAATCGGCGACTACACTAAAAATATTGTAGAACTGGCAATGAATCATCCCGGTAAATTACACGGCGCTAAATATGAAAAAGATTTGCAGCGGGTAGAAGATGCGGTGGAAGATAGTATAATCAGAACCAAAAGCTGTTTTGAATCTGCTGACGATGCTTCGTCTTTAAAGCTTCTGGAGGATTATGAATGGGTAAATCCCGTCTGCGATGAGAGTTTGATGGGATTGGTTAAAGAGGACGATAAAAGTATTGGGCCTGGCGATGCGGTTTCTCTTGGTTTGTATTTCCGTTGGTTGAAACGGATTAACTCCCATTTACGTAATATTGTTACAAGCGTGGTAAATCCTTTTGATAAAATTGGGTTCAAGCCAAAGAAATAATAAGTTTTTTTAAAATTCCTTGCCAGTTAGGATTAAAAACAGTTACTGGTGGCAGGTCATGGAATCAGATGACCGCTGGGTTTACGGAGTCAATGACAACAAGAGAGATGCTCAAGAAGAAAAAGTTTAGAAAGAATAAGTAAAAAAGGTCGGCAACTGAACGATCTTAGAGCTTTTTTCAGCAGATTCAGCCTTTCATCCCTGATTCAGCAATACCACTCAAGAGAGAGATCTGATTGTCAATAACACATTTGCAGATCCCGCATTAATCGAGCCGTTGGAGGAAAGACCAGCCAAGGATAATATGATTACAGTTTATTATTGCCCAGAGAATCTTGAAGAATTATTGGGATTTATTGCCGCCGAGGCAAATCACAAGGAGGACAAGAATCTGGGAGCGGCTTTAGATTCCTTGCACGATAAGCTGGCAGATATTCTTGACGCATATGAAGAACCGGAATGATTAGGACGATGATCGGGAGAACTGCTGTTGTCGGCATGTTCGGGGTGCAGATTGTGTCATAAAGTTAGCTAGTAGTTGCATGTTGGGAGACAGCCTTTTTTAACTTTGGAATCCGTTTATGTATACGCATGCTATGCCAGAGATTCCAATCTCTCTGGAGATTCAACCAGAATTCCGGTCCGGTGCCGAGTGCATCCCCTAACGCCAGCGCAGAATCTGCGGTAATCCCTCTCCGGCCGTTGATGATTTCATTCAGCCTGGCATATGTCCACCCAAGATGTCGAGCCAATTCCAATTGTGTTATATCCGAAGGTTCAAGAAATTCCCTAAGAAGCATTTCACCTGGATGAGTCGGAGGTCTATTTTTTGGAAGCATTGTTTATCTCCTATGATAATCCACAATTTTTACGTCATAAAAATCATTAGCTGCCCAACGAAAAATGATTCTCCATTGATCGTTTATTCGCAAGCTCCAGAATCCTTTCTTATCACCTGCTAGCTTCTTGAGTTTATTGCCTGGAGGAATGCTTAAAAACTCAAGGGATGGAGCTGCATTGATCTGGTCGAGAAGTCTTTGGGTCTTGGCCTGTAGCTGTCGAGGAAGTTTCCTGGAATAGCGACTGTTGATTCCATCATAAATATCTTGAGCGGTTCTATTGCCAAAATTCTTTATCATCTTTTATTTATCATGAATCGATATATCAGTCAATAGTATTATTTTTTATTCTTTACATGCTGATAAAAAAAAATCAGAAGCCCGCAACTAACGAGGACGAATAATAGTGTCTTCGAGTCTCAGGAGATCCTCGGTTTTATGAGATTGCTACGTTCCCTTCGGTCACTCGCAATGACAATTTATTGTATGAGATCGCACAGCCTGTACCGAGCAAAGCGAAGGAATATTCTTCGCTCCTCGCGATGACATTGGAATAATTGCGTTTGTGTTAACACAGTTTGCATAAACTCTGAGTAATTAGTCTTCTGTAAATTTGACTCTTCTCTCATTAATTATTATCCTATTGCCGAGTAATCAGCGGGAGAGCAATGGCTAATAAATGTCCTAAATGCGATACTGATAATCCCGCTGACACAAAATTTTGCGGCGAGTGCGCCGCGCCGCTCCCCTCATCAGAAGCAATCTCTGTTTCTCCCACCGAAACTCTCGAAACTCCCAAAGAAGAGCTGACCACAGGCTCTGTCTTTGCCGGGAGATACCAGATTATTGAAGTATTGGGTAAGGGCGGCATGGGAAAGGTCTACAGAGCACTTGATAAAAAACTGAATGAAGAGGTTGCCCTAAAACTCGTTAAACCAGAAATAGCCTCTGATAAGAAGACACTCGAGCGATTCAGCAACGAGCTCAAGATTGCCCGCAAGATCGTCCACAAGAATGTTGGCCGCATGTATGAGCTTATGGAAGAAAAAGGAACTCATTTCATCACTATGGAGTACGTTCCAGGAGAGGATTTAAAAAGCTTCATTAAAAGAGCCGGGCCTTTAAGCGCAGGGAAAACTACTTTCATTGCCAGGCAGGTCTGTGAAGGGCTGGCTGAGGCCCACGAGCTGGGAGTTGTGCACAGAGACTTAAAGCCGCAGAACATAATGATAGATAAAGAAGGGAATTCCCGGATAATGGACTTTGGGATAGCCCGCTCACTAAATGCCAAGGGGATAACAGATGCTGGAGTGATGATCGGCACGCCCGAATACATGTCTCCAGAGCAGGTTGATGCGAAAGAAACAGACCAGCGTTCTGATATTTACTCGCTGGGAGTCATTCTTTATGAGATGGTGACCGGGAGAGCGCCCTTTGAAGGAGATACGCCTTTAAGCGTAGCCGTGAAGCAGAAGACGGAAATGCCCGAAGATCCCAGAAAGCTCAATTCCCAGATTCCTGTTGATTTAAGCAATGTAATACTGAGATGCCTGAAAAAGGATAAGGAGAAAAGATATCAGAGTACAGGCGAATTGCGTTCTGAACTTATCAATATAGAGAAAGGGATTCCCACTACGGAGAGAGTTGTTCCCGGGCGAAAGTCCACCACTTCGAGAGAGATCACCGTAACGATTGGACTGAAGAAGCTCCTCGTACCCACCCTGGTTGTTGTCGCTGTGATAATTGCAGCGGTTGTCATCTGGCAGTTCCTTCCCCAAAAAGAAGCAGTCCCTGTCCCATCAGCGAAGCCCTCCATTGCCGTACTTCCTTTTGTGGATTTAAGCCCTCAAAAAGATCAAGAATACTTCTGTGACGGGATGACCGATGAGATCATTGCCAAATTATCCAGATTCGAGGGATGGAAAGTGATCCCCAGAACTTCAATGATGCGGTATAAAAGCACAGATAAAGACATCAAAGAGATCGGACAGGAGCTGGATGTTATAACAATCCTTGAAGGAAGCATTAGAAAAGAAAAGGATGATATCCGGGTTAACGCCAAGTTGATCAGGGTTGAGGACAGCAATCATCTCTGGTCAGAGACTTACGAAAAGAAACTGGAAAGCGTTTTTGCTATTCAGGGAGATGTTGCAGAGAAAATTGCAGACGCCCTAAAGGTGGAACTCTCTCCTGAAGCTAAAGAACAGCTGGCTAAAAAGCCGACAGAGAACCTCAATGCGTACGACTATTATTTGAAGGGTCGTGGATTTTACTACCACTACCGTAGGCAGGACAATGAGAATGCGATCGAGCTTTTCAAAAAGGCTCTTGAGCTTGATCCGAATTACGCCCTTGCCTATGCAGGATTGGGTGATGCCTATGCCCAGCGGACCTTCAGGTTTGGGTTTCCGAGAAGTTGGCTTGATTCGGCAATTGAAGTGAGCGAAAAAGCGATTTCTATTGATCCGAATTCTGCAGAAGCATATAAGGCGCTGGGACTTGCCTATGAGTATAAAGGTTGGTACCAGAAAGCTCTGGAAGCAGATCGCAAAGCGGTTGAGCTGAACCCAAACTATAAAGCAGCGGTTGGAAACATCGGCTGGGTGAATTGGCTCATCGGAGAATATGTGGAAGCAATGAAGTGGTTTAAAAAAGATTTAGCTCTTGATCCGACAGATGCCTTTAGTCATTATAGTATCGGGGATTGTTATTTTGGTTTAGATGAGTATGTCAAAGCAGAACAGTGGTTCAGAAAGTCCTTGGACCTCCAGCCAGATTTGGTTTTTGCTCATCAGGAATTGAGTGCACTGTTTTTGGCAGAGGGCAAGTATCAAAAAGCCATCCAAAGCGCTCAGAAAATTCTCTCGGCTGACCCTAATGAATTCATTGGCCTGATAGCTTCAGGTGATGCTGAGCTTTACTCAGGCCACTATGACCGAGCCAAACAATATTTTGGAAAAGCGATGGCCATAGACGCGACAAGAGGAGATTTGTTGACCCGTATGGGCTATGTCTTATGGAAAACAAGTCAGCGGGATGAGGCACAGAAAATGTTCAGCCAAAGCCTCAAGATTGCGCAGGAGGCCATAGAGCAAGGCAGTGAATTTTTTTGGATTCCCTATCATGTTGCTGCCATTCACGCTATTCAAGGGAATAAGGAAGAAGCACTTAAGTGGATGAAGAAAGCCATCAAAGCTGGATTTCGACAAGTAAGATTATGTCAGAGAGATCCAATACTGGAAAACCTTCATCAAGATGAAAGGTTCAAACAGATGATGGTACAGCTGAAAGAAATCGTTGACGAAATGCGGAAGCTAGTAGAAGAAACCGAATAGGAAGAATAGGGGTGGGCGAGGAGTCTCGAACCCCAACCTCTGGATTCGAGTCCTGCCTGAGAAATTGATTTTCCCCTTGTAAATCATTACTTTGCTTTAAGCATCCATATACAGACGTAGGAGATTTTAGGCAATTCTGGTGACAAGGGGATAGTGCTGTTCTTGGCTCATTGACCACAATTATTGGCTGTGATATAAGCTGAGTTAATAAGGCTACACATAAAAAAACCTATTATAATGAAAAATTTACCATAAGGGGGAAATTGGCATGAAATTCAAAACCTCCAGCTACTTAATCATACTTATCGTTGTCCTGGGACTAACGGTTTGCAAGGCACCGACCGAGAAACCATTTGACACTCAACTCGCCGATAAATTGCAGACGGCACTTCAGGAGGCTGAGGAAAATCCAGACACCAAGTTTCCTGGTGTACTGCTGTACATTAGTAGTTCTAAGCTTGGTACTTGGGTTGGGGCAGCAGGTCTGAGTAATATTAAAACGGATACCACCATGAGACCCGATGATAAGTTCCGTGCAGGTAGCATCATGAAGCCCTTTATCTCAGTAGTTATTCTCCAATTAATGGAAGAAGGGCGGTTTTCGTTGGAGGACCCAATGACTGCAGTATTGCCTGAGAGCGTTTCCTCAAGGTTTTCCGATAGCGAACAAATCACGGTGCGCATGTTGCTGAACCACACCTCCGGGATTCCAGATTGGATCACCGGAGCGATGATTGGTAAAATCACCGCCAATCCTCAAAGGATTTGGGAAGTTGATGAATACCTTGATGCTGCGGCAGCTCAAGAGCCTTACTTTCCACCCGGGGAGGGGTGGAGATACTCAAACACGGATTACAGCCTGCTCGGCATGGTTATCGAGCGAGCAACTGGACGCTCATGGCGGGAAGAGGTCCATGAGCGTATTATTAAACCTTTGAACCTGGAGAACACACGACTGCCGGAACCTGGAGACTTGTCCATTTCGGATAATCATGCCCGCGGCTACATTGACATGGGCGGCGAGCTAATTGACTTTACTAAAATTGACCCGTCAATGGCAGGGGCTGCTGGTGGACATGCACTAATAACAACGACGATGGACCTCGCCCGATTCCTCAACGTGGTACTGGCTGGTGAACTATTCCAGAAACCCGGGACTTTGGATGAAATGCTGGCATTCGTAGATGTGCCGGATGCTGTCCGCATTACCCGATACTTCACCGGATATGGTCTGGGCATAATGAAATTCTTACTGCCGGGTAACATTGAAATGTTCGGGCATGCAGGCGGCACAGGTGGATTCGCATCCTTCATCTACTTCCTACCCAATCAAGACATGACTGTTTCGGGCATGATGAGCAACATGGAGAGCGACCAATACCAGATTCTATCGCCCGCCCTTGAGATACTAATACCTGAATTTGCATCACAGCACTAGCAGCTATATGTGACCTACGGGCAACTAATGCTACAAATCCAGGGTGGATACAGTGTGGACAAAATGACTGAAAATGGCCGGATCAAGGTAATCTTGAAGGAATACTTATGAAAGCGATTGTATGCACAAAATACGGACCACCGGAGGTTCTTCAGCTCAAAGAGGTAGAAAAACCTACTCCCAGGGATAATGAAATACTGGTAAAAATTCATGCGACATCAGTAACATACGGGGACATGAGAATTCGAAGTTCCACATTCCCTCCTTTGTTCTGGCTCCCCATGCGAATAATGTTTGGTCTCAGAAAACCAAGAAAAAAAATTCTAGGGCATGAGTTAGCCGGGGAAATTGAATCAGTAGGCAAAGATGTAAAACTATTTAGGAAAGGTGACCAAGTTTTTGCATCTACCGGGATGAGTTCAGGTACTCATGCCGAGTACATATGTCTGCCTGAAGACGGGATAGTGGCAATAAAACCGGTCAATATGACCTATGAGGAAGCCGCCGCTGTTCCTGTTGGGGGAAATACAGCACTGCAAATTCTAAAGAAAGCAAATATTCAGAGCGGACAAAAAGTTCTTATCTATGGCGCTTCTGGGAGTGTAGGTACTTATGCGGTACAGCTTGCCAAGTACTTTGGGGCAGAAGTTACCGGGGTATGCAGTACTGCGAATTTAGAAATGGTGAAATCTTTGGGAGCCGATAAGGTAATTGATTACACCAAAGAGGATTTCACCAAAAGCGGTCAGACCTATGATATTATTTTTGACGCAGTAGACAAGATTTCGTCTTCACGTAGTAAAAGCTCGCTTGAGCAAAACGGACGCTATCTTTCCACTATGTCTATAGCAAGCGAAAAGGCTGAAAATTTAATTTTCCTCAAAGAGCTTATTGAGGCGGGAAAGATAAAAGCGGTTATAGATAGACGCTATCCGTTGGAACAAATTGCCGAGGCTCACCGGTATGTTGAAACAGAACACAAAAAGGGAAATGTAGTCATAACTGTGGAACATAATAACAAAACGTAACAAAGTGCTGCACCCGACAGCTATTCCGCTGCACTTCTCATCAGAGAGAGAGTAAAGTCGCTGCATAAATCTTTATGGGAAAAATGGGTAGGGGTGGGCCAGACAAAATAGAAAAAACTGAGCGTAATATGTCAAAACAATCTTGGACAGTCAAAGGCTTCATTATTGAAATTGAATATTATGACGTGAATGTATATGACGTAAGTAGCGTAACAGGGGTGCGATGGTCAAGGGGGGTAAAAGGCGAACCTACATATATATGGATTAAAAAAGGGATTGAAAAATAATATTCCACATTAATCCACGCCACCCTAATCTATCCTTCATAAAAGGGAAATTATTTTTGATTATTCGTGAAGTTTGTCCCAAATACCTCTTTATAAACGGAGTAAATCCCATTTAGGTCTTTTTTCTGGGTTCTATTATACTCTTATATCCCACGCATTTTTTCTTGGCATTTGTACTTTTTAAGAACCATGATAAATTATAAAGTGAATGCATAGATTTATGATCGATAAGCTTTCAATCTAAGAAAAGAGTACTCTCACAAAGCCCTCTGCGTTTGATTACTTTGAAGAAAGTGTTTATTTGGCATCTATGAGTCTCTCTAGAGGATATCTGAACTTCTTTAGGAAGAGAGGGTATGGGAATGCCCATATTTGAGTTTTCTGTATTCACATCATGTGTGCCTTTATTTACTATAAAATCTGTAAAGAGGGCTTTTGCTAGATTAGCTAAATTTGACACATCCCTCACAAATTGATAGTCTTTTGCCATCCTTAAAGGAGGTTACTGTGAAAGAACTCATTGAATTGATTGCTAAATCATTAGTGGACAATCCGGACAATGTGCAGGTTTCCCAACTAGACGGGGAACAGAGCTCGATCATTGAATTAAAGGTCGCTCAAGAAGATATAGGCAAGGTTATTGGAAAACAGGGAAGAACTGCACAGGCTATCAGAATTATCCTAGGAGCTGCTGGGATGAAGCTGAAAAGGAGATTTAATCTCGAGATACTAGAAAAAGGTGAAAGACCTCATCCTTGGCCCGAGCCAGAATCTAAGCCAGAACCTAGATCAGAATCTGAGCCAGAACCTAGATCAGAATCTGAGCCAGAACTTAAACCAGAATCTGAGCCAGAACCTAGATCAGAATCTGAGCCAGAACCTAGATCAGAATCTAAGCCAGAACCTAGATCAGAATCTGAGCCAGAACTTAAAGCAGAATCTGAGCCAGAAAAAGAGGAATAATACCTAGTTAAAGAAGATCAATAATTTCATTCAGAAAACCCGCAGAAATCTTAGTTCCTTATTTATGAGGTAGAGGATGCGAAGAAGAGGCTCGCTGGGCTGAAGAGTCAGTAATTTCACTTAATCCCTAATTTTCATTTTTCCATAATATTAAAAAGGGAAGAAGTTTATATGGGGAAATTTGAGGCGTTTGTAAGGAGAAAAATGGGTAGGGGTGAGCGAGGGGTCTCGAACCCCCAACCTCTGGATCCACAATCCAGTGCTCTGACCAGTTGAGCTACGCTCACCATAATAAGGGGAATAAAATTTTCGCATCAATTATGGTTCTTGTCAATTACAAATTGGAAACTGAAAAATAATGGAATAAGAAAATAATGGAGACGCCCCGTTTCCTATTTCTGGCTTTCGATTAAATCCAGGACATCTGGTGAGTCGCGCCAGTTTTCCTTGACCTTTACCCACAAATCAAGATAAACACGTTTACCAAGAATTTGCTCCAGCTCTTGCCGAGCTTGGGTGCCGATTGTTTTTATCAGCCGCCCTTGTTTGCCGATAACGATTCTCCGATGGGTTTCTTTCTCAACAAAGATAGTGGCATTGATGTATTGTACTTGTTTCTTATTCCCTGAGAGAGCATTAGGAGATGAATCTTTTATTTCATCTTCTAACCTGTCCATATAGACAGCTGTTACAAAAGGAAGTTCTTGCTTGACATGGCTGAGGACTTTTTCTCGAACAATTTCTGAAAAGAGAAATCTCTGAGATTGATCTGATATTTCATCATCTGAGAAAATTTTTTGAGCTTCTGGCAAATTATCGTAGGTTAGATCCTCGAGGATATCTAGGTTAGTTCCTTTGAGTGCAGAAATGGGAATGATTTCTTTAAAATTCAGTAGGTCTTTGTATTTGTCGATGAGAAGAAGGATTTTTTCTTTTTTAACGATATCCACTTTATTAATCAGTAAAAATATGGGAGTGGAAATATTTTTCAATGTTTCTAAGACAAACTCGTCTCCGTGACCAAATTTCAAAGTGACGTCGATAAGCAGATTGATAAGGTTGGAAGTCTCCAGAGCAGAATAAACAAAGCTCATCATTCTCTTATTCAAATTATGCAAAGGCTTATGGATGCCGGGATTATCGACAAAGATAATCTGCCCTTTTTGAGTTGTTTTGATGCCAAGGATGCTGATTCTTGTTGTCTGGGGTTTATCGGAAGTGATCGCTACTTTTTGCCCCAACATTTTATTTAGAAGGGTGGATTTACCTACATTAGGCCGTCCGATTAGGGCCACATATCCAACTTTCATTTTTGTCATGTATTTATCGCTTTATGTTTCGGTTTGCTTTTTTATTCTCAGTTTTTTTATCCTCTTCTGGTCTACTTCTAGAACTTCCAGGGATAATCCTTTAATCTGTAATTTTTCGCCCTGTTCCGGGAGTCTTTCTAAATGATGTGTAATCAATCCTCCAACGGTGAGATAGCCCTCTTCAGCAAATTCTAAATCAAACAGCTCCTCGATTTCTTCAACTTCTGCATCTCCCGAGACAACATAATCGAAAGGGCCTTTTTCTACAATCCGGGCTTTATCTATGTCATATTCATCCTGGATTTCTCCAACAATCTCTTCAACAAGATCTTCCATTGTGACTAAACCTGACACGCCTCCGTGTTCGTCAACGACTACGGCCAATTTTTGTTTTCTTTTTTGGAGTTCCTTAAGGAGCTCTGCTACCTTCATGGATTCAACAACAAAATAAGCTTCCCGAATGAGCGGTTCAATGGGGTTGTTCTTGAGTTTATCATCTGCATACTCGAGTAGATCTTTGGCAATCACCATTCCTTCAATGTTGTCTATCTTATCCTTGTAGACAGGGATGCGAGAATGCTTTACCTGTATAACCAAGTCTCTGAGCTTTTGTATGACTGAATCTTTAGGTATGCAAGCAATATCCACCCTGGGGGTCATGATTTCCCTGACTACAGTGTCGCCGAATTCGACCACGCTTTTCAGGAGTACACCTTCTTCTTTCTCGATGATACCTTCTTCCTTGGCTTCATCGATAAATGCCTGAATCTCTTCGTCCGAAGCCTCGCGTAATTCATCCTTCTCCTCACCTGAGGGCCTTATTTTTTTTATGAACAAGATTGGAGAGGCAATAAAATAGGCGAGTCTATAGGATGGGAGGAAAAAGCCAAGGATTCTTTTGCTGCTTAAAGAGTTAAGAAGACGGGGCACAAGATCAAAGAAAATGAAGTAAATAGCCAGAGAAATTAGAAACAGCCAGAGCGGCCAGAACATTAAATGAGGAAAAATGATATAAAGGTAAATTAGAAAAGCGATGATGAAAAGAATTCTCATAAACTCGACTGCTATTTTGATCTCATCATAGATGTTGAGGATTTTGAGGCGATACTGCTTTTCTTTGTCTTCAAGGAATCGACTGAGAGAGATTTTTGAAAAAGAACCTAATGACAGATGAAAGAGAGAAAAGAGAAATGCAGCCAAAAAGCTAAAAAAGAAGCCTACCCATTCAAAATATTCTATTTCCATTTTATCCTTCTAATACAAGCTTGTGGATTTTCTTTTCCTCTTCTTCAAATCCTTTAGAGTGCTCAAATCCGATAAGATGAAGAAAGCCATGGACGGTTAAAAGCTCCAGCTCTCTTTCCAGGCCGTGTTTTTGTGAGAAACATTGCTTGAAGGCCTGGGGAACAGATATTACAATGTCACCAAGATAGAATTTTCCGTCAGCACTTTTTTCCCCAAGAGGAAAGCTTAGGACATCAGTCGGCGCGTTTATCTTCAGGAACCTGTGATTTAGTCCTTTTATTGTTTTTGTATCCACAAAGACCAGAGTTACCTCCGGGTCTTTTAGTTTGCGGTATTCGACTAATTTTTCAAGCAAATCCTTAAATTTCTTTAGAGCGATCCAGTATTTATGCTGTTGATTTATAATTTCTACCATCAGTTTTTTTGTTTTTTTCGTTCTTTTTTTTCATATCAAAATCAAAGCCAGGGTATTCGACTCGCGGATGATAGATTGAATAAAGCGTGGAAAGAAAAATCGAGGCAACTGACTGCAGCTCTTTGAAGGAAAAATAACAGTCATCGAGCTGCCCGTCCTGAATGTAATTATTGAAGACTTCAGTAATCAGTTTTCGCAGGCTTGGAAGCGAGGGTGTTTTCAAGCTTCGAGCTGCTGCCTCCACGGAGTCCGAGAGCATAATCAGGGCAGCTTCCTTGCTTTTAGGTATGGGCCCCGCATACCTGTAGCTTTCTTCACCTATTTTTTGCATTTCGGGATCATATTTTTCTTTCGCCTTCTGGAAGAAGAATCTCATCAGTGATCTTCCGTGATGTTGGGCGATTATTTCCCTTATTTTTTCTGGAAGTTTCAGTTTTTTTGCGAGCTCCACTCCTTCCCTGACATGGTTAATAATGACAAGAGAGCTCATGCTCGGCTTGAGGTCTCTATGCATATCAGGATTTTCGATTCTGTTCTCGATGAAGTATTCCGGTCTTTTGATTTTCCCTATATCGTGGTAGAGAGCACCGGCCTTGACCAGCATTGAATCCAGTTTAATTTCTTCGGCGGCTCTTTCAGCCAAGGAAGCGACTATTAGAGAATGCTGATAGGAGCCAGGAGCTTCGGTAGCCATCTGCTTGAAAATCGGGAGGTCCGTGTTCATAAGCTCCAAGAGCTTGGTTTGGGTTAGGAATTCAAACACGTTTTCAAAGATTGGGAGAAGAAGAAAGGCTAAGGAGCCAGATAAAATCCCCCCAAAAATACCCATGAAAAGTTCGCTGACAACCAGGTCGGTAGGGCCCATTATTTCTCTTATAAGATGGATAATGAGAATAACTATAATATTGATGGGAGCAACAAAGAAAATTCCCGCCCGAAAGGCAGATGTTCTTTTATGTTTTCCGTAATATTTTATTCCGTAAATCGCTGCTAAGCCTCCTATAAGGCAAAAGATCATCAGATAGAAATTCTCTTCGAATAGATAGCCTACCAGCAAGCTGTTGAGGACTGTGTAAATTAGAGCGAGTTGGTTCCCTGCAAGAAAGGCAAAGAGAATAACTCCGAACTGAAAGAGAAAGGCATACCAGTAGCTCTCAGTATAGGTAAACAAGGAAATATTGGTGCTTGCGCTGAATATGCTGGCTAAGAAAATTGAGAGTTTATAAAGAAGAACACTTATGATGAGAGTTGAACCCATCATGATGAAAATTTTCAAGGCTCGTCTGAATTTCATGATGGAGTTTATGTAATACCAGAGGGCAAGGAAAAGAAGAGCATAAAGAAGAAATGTACCCGAGAAGTTGGTTATCCAGCCTGGCTTGGCCTGCAAGTTTTGGTTGATAATATTGATATAATCTAAAGCTTCTTTATTGACCTCATCCCCTTTGCGGATTATCACTTTGCCTTTTTTTATAGCGTAAAAAATAGTCTCTATACTTTGGCGGGCCTGCTCTTTTCTGGCTTCAGTTTCTGTTTTGTTGTAAGTGATATTTGCCGAAAGGAAGAAGTTAGCAAGATCTTTAAGCAGGGATGTCTCGTTTCGATGAAGGCCCAGTTGACTTATTTCCTCGGCCAGAATTTCTTTGCCTTCTTTTGTATCAATTATCTCTTCAATTTTTAGGGTTTTTTCAGTATCTGGGCCCGTTAAAAAATTAAAGCCCCTCTCCTGTTCTCCGTAGATAAAAAGGTTTTTCGAGAGGATGATGCCTCGCGCATAGATTTTTCCGAGGAGGCTAATGAGACTTTCCTCAGCAACTGCTGAAAATTTGTTTTTTATCAGAATCCTCAAGTCTTTGGAAGGAATTTCAAAATCATATTTCTCTTGAATGTCTTTTTGGAATTCTTCTCTCCTTGTAACTGTAACGGATTCCTTGAGCCATTCGCGTCCAGAATTGAAAAATTCCCGGATATTCCCTTCTGTGTCCGAGAAAACATTTGTATCCTGGGTGTAAACAGGCAGGATAGCATCGGCTGCTTCCTTTCTTCTATTTTCAGTTGTTTCTTCATCTTCGACGGTTAAATTAGCCGGGGCGATGATATCCGAGCGTGCGATCTCGCCCTCTGCGGGAAGGGAGAGGGACTTTGAAGGCACATAAGAGATAAAGGCGGCGAGAATCGCAACGAAAATGAAAAGCATAACAATAGGGCTCTGAATCAGTTTTTGCCAATAGGTTAGCTTTATTTCTGTCTTGGGTGGAGAAGTGCTGTTTTTTTGCTTTATTGTTTGGGGCTCAGACCTTTTGAAGAACTTGAGGTTTTTAAAGGGAATGGGGTTCATTTACTTTTACTTTTTGCGAGATTTAGTCTCAGCTTTTTGGTAGGCTTTTATAATTTTTTGAACCAACGGGTGCCTGAAAACATCTCTTTCGTTAAAATGGATAGTGGCTATCCCGTTTATGGAAGATAGAATTCGCATGGCATGCAATACGCCGGACTTGTGGGGCTGTGGCAGGTCTATCTGAGTGATATCAGCTGTAACAACTATCTTTGAGTCAAGGCCAGCTCGAGTTAAGATCATCTTCATCTGTTCTTTTGTCGTGTTTTGGGCTTCATCAAGAATGATGAAGGAACTGTTCAGAGTTCTTCCTCTCATGAAGGCTAAAGGAGCAATTTCTATGACACCTTTCTCGATCAGTTTTTTAGCCTGCTCTGACTCAGCTAAGTCAAAAAGAGCGTCATAAAGAGGGCGCAGGTAGGGATTTATTTTTTGGTATATATCCCCAGGAAGAAAACCTAATTTTTCGCCTGCTTCAACAGCAGGTCTAGTAAGGATGATGCGATTAACGGTTTTATTCTGGAGGAAGGAAAGAGCCATAGCCATGGCCAAGTATGTTTTTCCAGTCCCTGCAGGTCCTATCCCAAAGACTAAATCAAGATTTTTGATTGCTTGAATGTATTCTTGTTGGTTGAGGCTTTTGGGAGTGACGGATTTTCGGGACAGATTCAAGGCTTCTGCTGGAAAAAAGTCTTCCAGCCTATGATCGCGGTCCTCTTCGAGATGATCAAGCACGATGTGAAAATCTTCATCTTTAAGAGTGTATCCTTTTTCCTCCAGCTCTCTCATTTTGTTGAAGAAGTGTTTAACGAATTCGACTTTTTCTTGGTCGCCATCTATCAAAAGGCTGTCTCCCCTGACTGAGAGAGAGATTCCCAGCCTTTTTTCGAGCTTTTTCAAATTCTTGTCCAGAACTCCCGAAAAAGAATTCTTCCTGAAGTAGGGGTGTTCGATTTTTTCCATATTATTATTAGGGGGTAGGGGAGGGGTTTTCTTCCATTTGTATAAATTATAAACATTAAAAGAGGGAATTTGTCAAGCTGGGGGTCAGACTTGCGAAACTTGAGTTATTTAAATTAAGAGAACTTTCTAAAGAATAACTCAAGTTTCGCAAGTCTGACCCCATCGTTAATTCTTGAAAAAATGGGTGAGGTGTTGTATATATCTTACTTAAATCAAAAAAGATAATAATAAAAGCCCGATTCGGAAGGGGCTTCAGCTTTTAGTTTAGCAGGGAGAAAAAAGATGGAGAAAGAATTTACAGACGTTTCTATTCCCACATCCTTGTATAAGAAAATAGAGGGAAAGATAAAAGATTCAGAAATCACTTCTGTCTCGAGCTACGTTGCTAAGGTATTGAGAGAAAGCCTTTTGAAAGAGGAGGAGACACAGGAAGCCTTGACTAAAGAGGACGAAGAAAAAGTAAAGAAAAGATTGAAGGCGCTGGGTTATATTGACTGATTTTACTCTGTTATTACCATGATATGCCTGTTATGATAATTATTCTGATGAGATTGCTACGCACCCTTCGGTCACTCGCAATGACAAATCATACCAGATTGCCATGCTATGCTCGCAATGATACATAATCACATAGCTAGGAAAATAGCCTGCCGCTTGCCTCATCTTAGGAGAGAAAGATGATTAAGCCTCATGGAAGCAAACTTGTGGAGCGAGTTCTTCACGGAGAGGAGAAAGAGAGAGCTCTGGAGAAAGCCAGGGTTTTACCGTCTCTTAAATTAAATTTTGAGTTAGTAAGCGATGTGGAAAACATTGCTTTTGGTAATTTCAGCCCTCTCGAAGGTTTTATGGGGGAAGGGGAGTACCGGAATGTTTTGACCCACATGAGGCTTTCCGACGACCTTCCCTGGCCAATTCCTATTGTCCTTGATGCTGAAAAGGAAGTGGCAAAAAAATTGAAGATAGGGCAAGAAGTTGTTCTGCGCAATGAAAGCAACGACCCAATAGCTCTTCTCCATCTTGAAGAGAAATATGAATACAACAGAGAAGAGATGGCAGAGAAAGTTTTCCAGACAAAAGACACGGCTCATCCTGGTGTAGCTAAGGTTAGAGGCATGAAAGATGTTCTGCTTGCGGGGAAAATCGATTTAATTCAGGAATCTCAGACTCCTTTTGATAATTATAAACTCAAGCCGATCGAGACAAGGGTTCTTTTTAAAGAGAAGGGCTGGAGGACAGTTGTAGGTTTTCAAACAAGGAATACTCCTCATATCGGACATGAATATGTCCAGAAAACAGCCCTGACTTTCACCGATGGAATCTTTGTAAATCCGGTCATTGGCCGCAAGAAAAAAGGAGATTTCAAAGACGAAGTGATTCTTGCCTCTTATGACGAGCTCATCAAACATTATTATCTTAAGGAGCGGGCAGTCGTAGTCATTCTCCAGATGGAAATGAGGTATGCTGGTCCGAGGGAAGCTATCTTTCACGCCATAATCCGGAAAAATTTTGGCTGCACTCATATTATCATAGGCCGTGATCATGCAGGTGTTGGCAATTACTATTCACCTTATGCTGCTCAAGATATTTTCGAAGAATTTCCTGATCTGGGAATTATCCCTTTATTCTTTAAGTCCTTTTCTTTTTGCAAGAAGTGTAATTCTGTAGTCAACGAGAAAACATGCCCCCACCAGCCTTCAGAGCACATCAACTTCAGCGGGACAAAGATTAGAGAATTGCTGATTCAGGGAAAGATTCCACCGCCGGAACTGATGCGGCCGGAAGTAGCAAAAATTATCATTGATTACGACAACCCATTCGTGGAGTAGAAATGATGAAACAGATTTATATAGTCTCTGGCCTGCCTCGATCAGGCACATCGATGTTAATGCAAATTCTGGATGCGGGGGGCTTGCCCGTGGCTTCAGACGCAAAGAGGAAACCAGATCGCAGCAATCCGAAGGGATACCTGGAGGTAGAGAGTATTATAGATAAACTCAAGGACAACCCAGATTATGTGTTCAATTTTGAGGATAAAGTTTTAAAGGTAATAGCCTACGGCCTTCAATACCTTCCTCCTGGCAACTACAAACTAATCTATGTGAATAGGAACATAGAGGAGATATTGGACTCGATGGAGGAAATGATGAGAGCCAAGGATGAGGAAAGGGATGATACAAAGAAAGCCTTCATCAAGTTGAACAACAAGACAAAGGCAGATATCAAAGAAAGAGAGGACATGCAGGTTTTATTCGTAAACTACAACGAGATTCTTTCCAGCCCTAAAAAGCATCTGGAGGATATACATTGTTTCCTGGAGGAGAGAAATCTGGATTTAGAAAAAATGATAGAAGTAGTTGATGGAAAATTGTACAGACAGAGGAGAGAGAGGTAATAAGATGGAGCAAAAGGGCTTTACTTTATGGTTTACAGGATTACCGTCCTCAGGTAAATCTGCAGTAGCAGATCGGGTGGCAGAGATATTGAAGGAGAAAGGCTTAAAGGTTGAGAGATTGGATGGCGATATAGTCCGTGAGAGCCTGACTCGAGACTTGGGATTTTCCAAAGAAGATAGGGATGAAAACATTCGACGTGTGACGTTTGTGGCCAAGCTTTTGGCCAGGAATGGTGTGGCAGTGCTCACTTCTTTTATTTCTCCATATCGTGAGATAAGGGCCCAATCCCGGAAGGAGATCGGAAATTTCATAGAAGTTTATGTCAAGTGCCCTCTGGAAGTTTGCATCGAGCGCGATGTAAGAGGAATGTACAAAAAAGCACTCAAGGGAGAGATAAAAGAGTTCACCGGTGTCTCCGACCCTTATGAGGAACCCTTGAACCCGGAAATCCTTCTGGATACAGATAAGGAAACTCTGGAAGAGAGCGCCGAAAAGGTTACCCGGAATCTGAATGATTTGGGATATTTAGAATAAACTATGATTAGTATTGTAGGGGTTTGATTCATCAAACCCACACTTATGAGGATAAAAAGGAATTGTAGGGGTTTGATTCATCAAACCCACCTTTTATATAAGATAATATAACTGTTAGTAAAAAAAATGGGTAAATACTTAGTAACGGGTGGCGCTGGTTTTATCGGTTCAAATATTGCCGAAGAACTTATCAAAAGGGGATATTCAGTCAAGGTTATTGATAATTTTTCAACGGGAAAAAGAGAAAACATCTCCTCCTTTTTGGATAAGATAGAACTCGTCGAAGGCGATATCAGAGATTATGATGCCTGCAGACATGCCTTAGAAGGAGTGGATTTTGTTTTGCATCAGGCGGCTTTGCCTTCTGTTCCCCGCTCTATCGAAGATCCACTTCTAACAACAGATATCAATATCAAGGGGACATTGAACATTCTCCTTGCTTCCCGGGATGCAAAGGTCAAAGGATTTGTTTTTGCCTCCTCTTCTTCTGTGTACGGCGATGATCCTAACCTCCCCAAAAAAGAAGGCACTTTAGGAAATCCTTTATCTCCTTACGCCATAAGCAAACTTACTGGCGAAAAATATTGTCGTGTCTTCAGCCAGATTTTCGGCCTGGCCACGGTTTGTCTCAGGTATTTTAACATCTTCGGTCCCCGGCAGGATCCTTCTTCCCAGTATGCATCAGTGATCCCAAATTTTATTTCCAGGATGCTCAAGGGAGAAAGCCCCACTATTTTCGGCGATGGTGAACAAACGCGTGATTTTACCTATGTATCTAACGTAGTGGAGGCCAACATCCTGGCCTCAAAAGCTCAGGGCGTTTCTGGTGAAGTTTTCAATATTGCCTGCGGTGAGAGAACAACAGTTAATTCCCTGGCTTCAAATTTGAACGAAATATTGAAGAAAGAAATCAAACCCTCCTATGCTGAGCCCCGTCCGGGAGATGTGAGGGATTCGTTTGGAGATCTGTCAAAGGCAAGGAAAATGTTAAAATATGTACCCCTGGTTCCTCTTGGCAAAGGCCTGGAAGAAACTATCCGCTGGTACAGAGAAAGGAAATAGAAAATGTCCAAGGAAGCATTGAGTCTGGAAAACAAAATAAGTAAGAAGGAAGCTCGCATCGGAGTCGTCGGCCTGGGCTATGTGGGGCTTCCTCTGGTCAAAACATTTTTAAACAAAGGATTTGGAGTTTTAGGATTTGACGTAGATGAAAAGAAAGTCGAAATGCTGAATCAGGCAAAAAGCTATATAAAACATTTTACGGGTGAAGAGCTGAAAATTTTTCTGGAGAAGAAAAAATTTCAGGCAACAACTGATTTTGGACTTCTCGCCAAGGTGGATGTGATTATCATCTGTGTTCCGACTCCTTTAGATTCCCATAAAAATCCTGATTTATCTTATGTTCTGACGACAACCGAAGTTATTTCTAAACATTTGAGGAAAGGACAACTCGTAGTTTTGGAAAGCACCACATATCCAGGGACAACGGAGGAGGAGATGCTTCCTCTGTTGGAGGCGGGAGGATTAAAAGCGGGAGAAGATTTTTTCCTGGCTTATTCTCCAGAAAGAGAAAATCCAGGAGATAAGGTTTATACAACTGAAAAAATACCTAAGATCGTCGGGGGTGTCACCCCGGGATGCAGGCGAGTGGCAAAAATTCTTTATGACCAGATTGTAGTGAAAACGGTCCCTGTCTCCTCGCCAAAAGTTGCGGAAGCTACCAAGCTGATGGAGAATATTTTTCGTTCTGTCAATATAGCGATGGTTAATGAGATGAAGATGATTTTTGATCGGATGGGAATAGACATCTGGGAAGTAGTCGAGGCAGCTTCCACAAAGCCCTTCGGATTCATGACTTTTTTCCCTGGTCCTGGCTATGGCGGACACTGCATCCCGGTTGATCCTTTTTACCTCGCCTGGAAAGCCAAAGAAGTCGATCATCCGACAAAATTTATCGAGTTGGCAGGAGAGATTAACACTTTCATGCCTTATTATGTTGTTACTAAAACAATCGAAGCCTTAAACGAGAGAGGAAAGTCCATCAAAGGGGCCAGGATATTGATTCTCGGGATTGCTTACAAAAAAGATATCGATGATCAGAGAGAGTCTCCAGCACTCAAGATAATAAGCCTTCTCCAGAATAAAGGAGCTAAAGTTTCTTACAATGATCCCTATGTGCCTCAATCTTATGGGCATAGAGACTATCCCGGCTTAGAGCTTAAGTCTGTAGCCTTGACAGAAAAAATGCTAAAAAAATTTGATGCTGTGATTATTGCCACTGCGCATTCTGATTATGATTTTGCCTGGATTGCAGGAAACTCATCCCTAATCGTTGATACCCGAAACGCCATAAAGAATAAAAAAAATAATGTTGTCAAAGCTTAACTGGTATTTTCAGGAGTGAAAATGGTCGCCACAGAGTCCCGAGTAAATCTTTTCAGCGGCCTCAGGCGTTTATTTAAAAGGAGAAAGTCATGAAAATTGGGGTTATAGGTACCGGGTATGTAGGGCTGGTGACTGCTGTCTGCCTGGCTGATTTAGGCCATGATGTTGTCGGAACTGATGTGGTTGCAGACAAGATTGATAAAGCGTCTCGAGGAATTTCTCATATTTATGAGCCTGGCCTTGAAGAGTTATTAAAAGCAAACCTCAAGAAGGGAAACCTTAGCTTCACTGCGGATTTGGATAAAGCTATCCAATCCTCTGATGTTCTGTTTGTCTCGGTCAACACGCCTCAAAAGGAGGATGGAAGCGCTGACATGACATTTGTTGAAAGTGTCGCTAGAAAGATAGCTGATAACCTGAATGACTACAAGGTGGTCGTGGAGAAGAGCACAGTGCCGGTTAAAACGTCAATGTGGATTAAAAAAACAATAACATCGTGTAAGAAGAAAGATGTAGATTTTGACGTAGCCTCAAATCCAGAATTCCTGAGAGAGGGTTCTGCTGTCTCGGACTTTCTCAACCCAGACCGGATAATTATTGGTGTCGAGACAGAGAAAGCCAGGGATATTCTGGTGAAAATTTACGAGAAATTTAAAGACCTAATCCTCGTGACCAACATCGATACAGCAGAGCTTATCAAGCACGCATCGAATTCTTATCTGGCTCTGAAAATTTCTTATATCAACCTTATTGCTGAGCTTTGTGAGAAAACAGATGCCGATGTGAATCAGGTTGCCAAAGGAATGGGATTTGATCCCAGGATAGGAAGTCAGTTTTTAAAAGCCGGCCTTGGCTATGGAGGCTCCTGTTTCCCCAAGGACATAAGGGCACTCACCAAGATTGGGGAAGATTTAGGTGTCAACATGAATTTGCTCAGAGAAGCCGACAGAGTCAACCTGGAAAGGATTGATTCTTTCGTGGAGAAGACAAAGAAAGCTCTCTGGATATTGAAAGACAAGAAAATTGCTATATTAGGATTAGCGTTCAAGCCTGAGACTGATGATATAAGAGAAGCGGTGAGTATTAAGATTATAAAGAGACTTCTTGACGAAGGTTCTTTTCTCCGTCTTTATGATCCCAAAGCTATAGAGAATATGAGAGAGATTTTTCCTGAAAAATCACCGCAAATTTCCTACGTCAAATCTCCCTACGATGCAGTAAAAGAGGCCAATGCTTTACTTATCATTACAGAATGGGATGAGTTTAAAGAGCTGGATTTGAAGAAGATTAAGGAAGTGATGGATAATCCCATTATCATTGACGGGAGAAATGTATATGATCCTTCGGAAGTGCGGGAACTCGGTTTTGAATACTACTCTATCGGCCGCCAGTAATATAGCCTGCGCCCTTTTTTTCACCAGTTAAAAATGGGGCCAGGCTCCATTTTCTTATCAGGCTCCATTTTCTTATTCTTTTGTAGGGGCTTGATTCATCAAGCCCACCTTTTAAAATTTATAAATAACCTGACCTTATAAATAAATTGTAGGGGCTTGATTCATCAAGCCCACCTTTAATTATTCAAATGGATATAATTTTTGTAATGATTTGACTTGTTTTTGTATGGTGTGGTTAATCTTTTGTAGTTAATCTTCTGTAGGGGCTTGATTCATCAAGCCCACCTTTTATCCTATACAAATGACTAAATAAAATGTAAAAAACGAGGACAGACCCCGTTTATTTTTATCAACAAATTCGGGGGAGGAGCTCTGAAGTCAGGGGCTCAAGCAATCTTAGTCCCCCTGAGGATGTTGAGAGAAGAAGTTCTCCTGGCTTTCCAACTCTGTCCTCTACATGTCCTATGATCTCAGCCTTTTTGCCAAGGGAATCCCTTTTTATTTCCTCAAGAATACCAGCGGCCCTTTTCCCGGGTGCTATGACCACAGCCCTTCCTTCACAAGCAAGATAGAAGGGATCAATTCCCAAAAGCTCTGATGCTCCCCTTACAGCTCTGGAAAGAGGAATTTTTTCCTCTTCTATCAGGAGAGAATAGGGAATCCTTTCCGCAAGTTCACAGAGTACACTGGCCAGTCCTCCACGTGTGATGTCCCTCATCCACAAAACACCTTTTTTCCAGAAAGGAAGGAGAAAGTTTAAAGGTGCACAATCACTTTTAACTCCTGATTCCAGTCCAAAATCTCCCCTGGCCAGCATTACTGCAAGGCTGTGTTCTCCAAGAGTGCCTGTTAAGATGATATTATCGCCAGGTCGGATTTTACTGACAGCGGGTTTGGCTTGAATCGTTCCCACGCCTGAGGTGTTTATATAGATTTTGTCGGCTTGGCCGCGCCTGACGACTTTGGTGTCTCCTGTCGTAATCTCAACATTAGCTTTTTTAGCTGCTTTCTTGACTGACATGAGGATTTTTTCCATATCTTCCCAGGAAAATCCCTCTTCTAAGATCAAGGAGAGGGATATGTATTTGGGCTCAGCCCCTGAGACAATAAGATCATTGACTGTGCCGTTAACGCACAGTGTGCCGATGTCACCTCCTGGGAAAAAGATTGGGTCGACCACATAGCTATCAGTCGTGAAAGCAATTTGATGAGGGAGATGAGCTGAGTCGGAAAGCTCATCCAGAAAAGGATTTTTAAAGGTCTTCACAATATGTTGGGCGATAAAATCCCTCATTAACCTGCCGCCGCTTCCAAGCTCTAAACTGACCTTTTTCATCATTTTCACCTCATTCTTTTTATGTTTTCAGTTAGGATTTGATGGATCAAGCCCCTACAACAATAATGAATTCGATAAATTAAATCCATATAATTCCATTATACTTTCATTAGGTGGATTTGATGAATCAAATCCCTACAATATATTTATAAGGTCAGGTTATTTATAAATTTTAAAATGTGGGCTTGATGAATCAAGCCCCTACAAATAATAAAAAGTGGATTTGATGAATCAAGCCCCTACAATATATTTATAAGGTCAGGTTATTTATAAATTTTAAAATGTGGGCTTGATAAATCAGGCGCCTACAATTCATTCTTTATGGTTGGATTATATTTATAATATACAAAGCATGCCCCTTCAAAAGAGACCATGCAGGGTCCATAAGGGGAATCAGGATTGCATTTTTCAACAAACAGAGGACATTGGGGCGGGGAGATTAGACCTTGCAAAACTTCCCCGCATCGACAGCCCGGAAGATCGCCGCTTCCACCTTTTATACGCAGGTTAAATTTGATTTCAGCATCGTAAGCAGAATATTCTTTTTTGATTTTTAAGCCACTCTGAGGAATAAGACCCAGGCCCCTCCAGTAAGAATCTTTGGTCTCCAGCATTTCTTCCATAACGGCCAGGGCTTTTGGATTCCCGGAAGCTCTTACTACCCTTGAATATTCGTTGGAAACCGTGGGATTTCCGTCTCTTATCTGATTTAAGATAGAAAATATGCCAAGGAGGATATCGCTGGGTTCAAAACCGGTAATAGCTCCCGGAATCCCGTACTCTTTGGCGATGAACTGATAAGGTTTTTCTCCGATAATGGCGCTCACATGTCCCGGGTAAAGAAAGCCGTCCAGGGCTATTTCTTTTGCTTTGACGATTGCTTTGAGGGGAGGAGGAATAATCCAGAGAGCCGAGAGGATTGAAAAGTTGGCAAGCTTTTTTTCGACAGCTTCCCTAAGGATCAAGGCAATAGCAGGGATTGTGGTTTCAAATCCGACACCGAAGAAAACAACTTGTTTTTCTGGACTTGATCCGGCTATCTCCAGAGATTCTCGTGGAGAATAGACAATTTTAACCATCGAGCCGGCAGCCGGAACCGCTTTTTGGAGAGAGCTTTTTCTTGTGGGAACCCGTGTCATGTCTCCAAAAGTGGTCAGGATAAAATTTTCATTCTCTGTAACTAACTCTATGGCAGCCTCATGGATTTCATTCGGGGTGATGCACACCGGACATCCTGGTCCGGAAACCATTTCCACTCCCACCTTTTCAAGCATGTTTTTCAAACCATATCTATGCACTGTCATAGTATGGGTCCCACAGACTTCCATGATCCGGGAAGAAGACGGGAGTTCTCGAGTCCTTTTCTCTATCTCAGAAAGAAGGCCTCTGATTACTCTCTTATCCCTTAATTCTTTCATTCGAAATCAAGCTGGGCCTGCAATCCTGGCCAGAGGAGATGGTTTCGTCCTTTTTCCCTTATCCTTTCTGCTTATTGCTTTGCTTCTCCCTTTCCTTATTTTTATTTGCGAGTGCTTCTTTTTCGGCCATTTCTCTGAGTATCGAGAAGGTCTCCCTTGCTTCTTCTTCATCCAATTTGGATATAGCAAATCCGGCATGAACGATAACCCAGTCTCCAACCTTGAGGTTATCAAGAAGCTCAAAATTTGTTTTAACTCTTGTCCCCAAATAATCAACTTTTCCCAAGTTGGGTTTGTCGATCTGAACTACTTTTGCCGGAATTCCTAAGCACATTTTTGCCCTCCGTATACACTAGATTTATAGATTACCAGATATAGAAGGCGAGGTCTATATTTTGACAATTTATATGCAAGCTCCTATAATCTTTCTATGCCCGACAACCTTAAAGATTTCATTAAACCAGGCAGCGAGGAAGAGTTGCTGGTGAAACAACTCGACTTTTCCCGTCTTCCCCGGCACGTGGCTGTCATCATGGATGGTAACGGTCGGTGGGCGAAAAAGAGAAAGCTACCTCGGGTAGCAGGCCACCGAGCCGGAACCAAATCTGTCCGCGAAGTGGTGGAAACGTGTGCTCATTTGGGAATCGAATACCTGACCCTGTATGCTTTTTCCAAAGAGAACTGGAAAAGGCCTAAAAAAGAGGTTGCAACTCTCTGGAGGCTTCTTAAGGAATTCCTTAAGAGGGAGGATAAAGTCCTGGTTAAAAATAAGTTTCGCTTAAAGGTTATAGGCCAGATAGAAGCAATCCCAGCCTTTGCGAGGAGAGAAGTAGAGCGTGTTAAAGAGTTGACAAAAAATAACACTCGCTTGACTATAGTTTTGGCCCTCAATTATGGGGGACGAGATGAAATTGTGGATGCAGTCAAAAACATAGTTAACGATAAAGACTTTGATATAGATACCTTGAATGAGGAAAAATTTTCTCAATATTTATATACAAACTGTGTTCCTGATCCTGATTTGCTAATAAGAACAAGTGGAGAGCTCCGCGTCTCAAATTTTTTATTGTGGCAGATTGCTTATGCTGAGATCTGGATTACTCAGGACTTTTGGCCTGATTTCCGGAAAAAGCACCTGTTTCAGGCGCTTATCGATTACCAGAAGAGAGAAAGGAGGTTTGGAGATATTTATCCCCAAGGGGATCAAAATTAGTTATTACCCTGAAGAGTCCTCTCTATTTTCCTTAACAAAATGAACTTTTTAAAAAGAACACTTACTGCCTTTGTATTGATGACCATCTTTTTTTTGGTCATACAATTTATGCCTCTTCTTGGTTTTTTCATTGTATTACAGATTTTGATATTGGTTTCTCTTTTTGAATTCTACAACTTATTTTCTGCAAAAAAAATCTATCCTCACAAAACACTCGGAATTGCTCTGGCGCTAATCATAAGCTCTTCCTTCTACTTTGAAGAAATCTCGGTTGAGCTAGCTTTATTTGTAGCTCTTCTCGTCGCAGGATTATATTTCCTCATTTATTACAATACATTAGAGAAGCTGGTTTCCTTTCATTCTTCTGTCGCCCTAACGTTTTTTGGCGCCTTTTATTTGAGCTTCACCCTCAATTTTTTCTATCCACTGATGGAAGAAAGAGGCGCGTTTTACATCTATTTTCTTTTAGTGGTGATTATTGTAGGGGATACAGGAGCTTACTTAATCGGAAGCCTCTGGGGGCGGCGAAAAATGGTGCCCATAGCCAGCCCTCGAAAAACCTGGGAGGGAAGCATTGCCGGAATTTTAACTGCCTGTTTAGGGGCTCTTGCTGCTCAGCAGGTCTTGTTGCCAGATGCTGTTCTCTGGAAGGCTATCCTCTGTGGCTTTCTTGTTCATGCAGTGGCCCAGATAAGCGATCCTTTGGAATCTCTTTTCAAAAGAGCGGTGGGAGTAAAAGATTCCTCCAACATCCTTCCCGGTCATGGCGGATTCTTGGATCGAGTGGATAGTCTAATATTAGCTGCACCCTTTTTCTATTTTTTTCTTAAATATTTTTGGGAATAAGTTTTAGGAATTGTCCTAGGAAAACGTGATATAATAAGTTGTCTTTCAGGCTATATTTGTCATTGCGGGCATAATACTCAAAAAGTGGAGCTGAGTAAATAACGATACTATTATAAATAAAATAGTTAAAGTGTAAAATTTGATAAAAAGTTAAAGTGGTTTAACAATGGCAAAAAAAACACTGTCCCTATTGTTCATCCAA
>DRHQ01000051.1 GCA_011049545.1 Candidatus Aminicenantota bacterium
CAAAAGAAGAACTATATAAGCTTGAGTACACAGAACATTATTATCGTGATTGTAGCTCTTTCGTTCGCCGTTTCAGTGGCGGCTTGCGTTAGCGACTTTCAGGCACCGCCACAGGTGACAAAAGAGGACTATGCCCGGGCGGAACGATTTCTGGGCTGGAATGTGAGTAGGTATATTTTGAACGGTGAGGTGACGTACGAATGGATTGGCGAAAGTGATCGCTTCTGGTATTTGCGCCAGACGGATAATGGCAAGGAATTCGTCATCGTCGATGCCGCGACAGCCCAGCGCCAACCGGCGTTCGATCATGAGAAGCTTGCCCAGGCTTTGGCCCAAGCGTTGGGAGAGGATGTTGATCCTAAGGACTTGCCCTTTGAGCGCTTCGTCTTTGTGGATAATGAACGTGCCATAGAGGTGCAAGTTGATACCATGCGTTGGCACTGTGTGCTTGGCGGAATGTGCCGCGAAGCTGAGATCCGCCACATACGACGTGGAGATCTCGTCTCTCCAGATGGCAAATGGGCAGCCTTTAACAAGGGAAACGATATCTGGATACGCTCGATGGAAGACGGTGCCGAGAAGGCGCTCACCCGTGACGGCGAGCCGTACTACGGGTATGGTGTAGCAACGGGTTGGAGTCAATGGAAAGTGCGTTTGTTTGGAAGCGATGAACTGGTAGCGCCAGTCGCTATCTGGTCGCCCGACTCAAAAAAACTGTTGACCGAGAAGGTCGACGAGCGCGATGTGCTCGACCTCCATTATCTGCAACACGTTCCCGAGGATGGCAGTGTACGCCCGCAGCTCTATAGCGTTCGCTCGGCTATGCCGGACGATGCGCATAGACCCAGTGTTGAGGTGGTCGTCTTTGATATCACTCGTGGCAAGCGCACGGATATACCCCTGCGGGGGCAGTCGCTGATCGGAAGCGACCGCGTGTGGTGGGATACGGATGGTGGGCAGGTTTTCATCCTCCCACAGGAGAAAGGAGAAAAGACATTACGTCTTTTAGCGATAGACTCTGTGACCGGCGCGGTAAAGCAACTCATTGAGGAATCGGGTAAGACTTTTGTCGAAGCGGGTGCACTTTACTGGGAGAAGCCTGACATCCGGTTTCTAAGTAGCGGAGAGATCATCTGGTATTCGGAGCGCAGCAATTGGGGTCATCTTTATCTCTATGACCGGAAGGGGAAGCTATCCAACCAGATCACCTCGGGTAACTGGAAAGTACGCGAGATTGTCCGGGTCGATGAAAAAAAGCGCCGGATCTATTTCACCGCCGGGGGCCGGGAAAGAGGGGAAGACCCGTATCAGCTTCATCTCTATGTCGTGAATCTGGACGGCTCGGGCCTGTCTCTGTTGACGCCGGAGGATGCTGACCATGAGATTCGTCCTAACTCCTTTTCACCGTCAGGAGAATATTTCGTTGAGACATATTCTCGGCCTGACCTACCCCCGGTTACCTTATTGCGGGCGCACGAGGGTAAAATCATTTCTACGCTGGAAAAGGCGGATATCTCGGCTTTGACGGCGGGCGGATTTCAAATGCCTGAACCGTTCAGTGTTCTCGCTGCCGATGGCAAGACGAAGATTTACGGCAATATCTTCCGGCCCAGCACGTTTGATCCCAAACGCATTTATCCGATTATAGACGTTATTTACCCCGGACCGGCTTCGATAGTGACGAACAAAACTTTTATGGGTGCCCTGTATGGCTGGGTACGTCCGCAATGCCTCGCAGAGATCGGCTTTATCGTCATCACCATTGACGGGCGGGGCAGTCCCCTGCGTTCCAAGTCCTTTCACGATGTGAGTTACAACCCGCTGCTGTATTCCGGCACTCCTGAGGATCACATTGCCGGGATACGCCAGCTGGCCAAGCGCTACCCCTATATGGATATTGACAGAGTGGGGATCCATGGCCGTTCGGCAGGCGGTTATTCTTCGGCGCGGGCAATCCTCGCCTATCCTGACTTCTACAAGGTTGCTGTGTCTACCAATGGCATTCAAGACCAGCTTGGGGCTGCCCCTGCTGGCTGGCACCCCGCTTCTGACGGTCTCTATCCCGGCGACAAATGGGACGAGCAAGCTAATGCTAGTCTTGCCGGTAATTTGAAAGGCAAACTGCTTCTCGCTGTGGGCGAACTGGATGCCAATGTGCACCCCGCTCATACGATGCAGTTGATCGATGCTCTCATTAAGGCCAATAGGGATTTTGACCTCCTGCTGCTACCGAATCGCACGCATTTTCTCGATGATGAAAGCCCCTATTACATCCGCAAGCGCTGGGACTACTTCGTGCGTCATCTCCTGGGCGCAGAACCGCCTGCAGGTTATGAGGTCCAGGGCCCAGACAAGGTTAAATAAAGAATTCTTTTGTCGCGTCGGAGAACCGATCCGCAGCTATATGCAAAACTAGATCCCTTTCATCAAGCTCCCCAGACGCGTTCATAGACCCGCAGCCAGTTGCCACCAAGTACCTTGTCGATCTCGGAAGCACTCCAGCCACGTCCTTTGAGACCATGAATCAGGTTCGGAAGCTGAGAGATGTTTTCAAATCCCTTGACCGGCAGTATCTCGCCAGCGCTCGACGCTTCAGGAGGAAAGGTAATCGAGATCCACGGTTTTTCATCAAAGTGCCTTCCCCAGATGAAGTCGGTCCCCATTGCAACATGATCGACGCCAACCAGTCTCTTGAAGTGATCATAGTGGTCCAGATGCATGGCGAGCGTGGCTTGAGCGATTTTGGCACCGTTAGGCGGGATTGTTTTAGCGTTGAGATTGTGGAAGTCACTAATCGTAGTAATGCCAATTACTCCACCGGTCTTGGCAATCGCCACAGCGAGCCGATCAGAGATGCAGCGGGGGTTGGGATTGAGGGCGGCTGGATTGGTGTGAGTGCACACCACGGGCACGCCCTTTGACATGGCGATGGCGTCAAGGCTTGTTTGCTGTGCAGTGTGCCCGCCAATGTCAAGGATGATGTTTAGCCGGTGGATCTCCTCGACCAGACGTCTGCCAGCCCGGGTGAGTGGTACGTTATGATCCATACAGCCGCCGCCAAAAATATTATTAAGGTTGTAACAGATACCCAAACCGCGCAGGCCCAGTTGATGATACCCACGCAGGTTATGGGTAAGTGTAAGATATGAGTTGGATTTGACCATGGGATCACTGATCACGTTGGCCATCTGCATACCAAGAATCAAGGCGATCTTGCCACTATCCGTGGCGTCGCGGATGTCCCGTACGCTAGTTGCGACCGTAACATCCTTGGCGTTTCTGGCTGCAAAATCATACACCTGGCCAAAGACCCCGATTTGGTTATCTCCAAATCCTATGCCCTTGTACTCACAGTAAGGCCCGACTTTGCGCATGAGACCCAGATAGTCCTCATTGAGCGCGGAACCGTTAAGCCCGTCGACGACTATGCCATGAGAAGAGCTTTTGCTTTCTGCTTTTGCCCTCCGGGGAACGGAATTCAGAAAGGCTGCGCTTGCTCCTGTGGCAGCCACAGATTTTAAAAATGATCGACGATCCATTATTTACCTCCGTTTAAATTATTTTGAGAAAAAGTTTATTCTCCAGCACTGTTAAGTTCTTTTTCTATAAACCAGTCAATATGCTTCTCCAGGATATTAAGGGGCATTGCGCCGCTTCCGAGGATAGCGTCATGATATTTCCGGACATCGAATTTTTCGCCTAGTGCTTTTTCTACCTTCTCTCTCAGTTCAGCCATTTTAATACTGGGAATCTTGTATCCAAGAGCTTGTCCAGGACTGCCCACAGAATAGCGTAAGCTTTCTGTATGAATCTGGGTGTCGGAATATGTAGTATTTTCTTTCATGAATTTTACTGCCCGAGAGCGTCGCCACTTGAAATGATTCATTCCAGTATCAACCACAAGTCTGGTGGAGAGAAAAATGTCTGCTAAGTATAGTCCACAGCGAGAGTATGGATCTTGGTAGAGGCCCATTTCCAGTCCAAGCCATACAGCATATTGACCCCATCCCTCACTAAAGGCAGTAAAATGTGTTTCCCGGCGGAAATCAGGAAGGTCTTCGTTTTCAGACTGCAAAGATCCATGAAAATGATGGCCTGGAACCAATTCTTCATAGATGAGGCTTTCTGCCTCCAACTTTGATCTCTCTTCTGGTTTGGAGCCATTGTGGTAGTAAATCCCTCTCGGATTAGTTGCTGTTGGACCCTGGTAATATCCCCATGTCGATGATGCCTCAAGTTCAGGGGCCAGTCTCTCGGTTCCGTAGGGGGCTTTCGGTTTCTTCAGGAAGTATAAATCTACCTTTTCATCCATTCCTTTTATAAACGAACGGAAATTTTTAGCGATCTCCTCGGCAGTTTTAGGAAAAAATCGAGGATCTGTTTGAAGGAAGTGTTTAAATTCGGCCAAGGTGCCTTCAAAGCCGACAGACTTGCGGATTTTCTCTACTTCTTCATACATTATTTTTATGTGCTTAAGTCCAGTTTCATGTACTTCCTTGGCGGTGAGATCCATGTTTGTATTGATTTTAATTAAATAATCATAATATTCAAGGCCATCAGGATACTGCCAGAGTCCTACCCGATCCGAAGCTTTCTGCGAATAATCACCTTTTATGAAATCCACAATATTCTTAAGAGCTGGATTGATCTCAACATTGATTACTTCTTGAAGCTTTGATTGGAAATCCTTCGCTTCCATAGTTTCGAATCCTTCCAATCGTCCGTCCTTTACATAGAAGAGGCTTTGATTTCCCTCTTTAATGCATAAACTCCAAAAGGGAACGACTAGAGATAATTCATCCTTTGGAAGGACGATACCTTTTTCAAACTGTTCTTGCAGTCTATTCTGAATGTCATTTATAAAAACAGGATATTGTCTCAAGAGATTTAGATAGTGCTCGAGATCTACCTTTTCCTTGAACTGAAAGCTGGTAAAAACTCTATGCGTACTGAAAAGAAAGTAGGGTATGACAGGAAAATCGAGCCAGAAAAATTTTAAGCCTTCTACAGTTTTTTTAGATTGCCATTTTAAAATTTCTAATGAAATCCACTCCTCATGGGACAATTCTTTGACATCTATCTGCTCAAGCTTTTCCAGTATTGATTGGGCATTATCTGAGAGAGATTGAGCGTATTCAAAAGAAACATCAGGTAATTTTTCTATTTTCAACCCGTATTTCATCCTCAAATATACAGACTCTTCTAACATGCGATTCCAGTATTCATCTCCCGCTTTTTTAAGGATCTTAGAGCTTTGAGATAGATCTGGCTCAGAAGCCTGATCTGTATCCCCTTTTTTGCAGGATAAGGCTGTAAAAGCAAGAAAGATTGCCAGTACAATGCAAAACGTGTATCTGTTTTTTAATTTCATTCCTGTTCCTCCCAAAAAGATCTTATTTTATTTTTAATTGCCGACTTTGTGAGAACTCCTATAGCTCTAGTGAAGGAGCATATGGTCTCTTTCTGACTCGGCATAGTAGGGGTCATGAGAGCTTGGGGTCTGATGAAATCAGCATTTTCCCTCTCAACAGTTTTTACTAGCTCCAAAGAATCGCCCTTGGCCCTCAAGTCCACAACCATATAATATTTTTAATACTTGATAATGTGGTGAATCGCAACGAGTAACTATCAAGTATGAAACAGGTACAAATAATACCTAATAAGTCAGTCTGACTCACTCCCTTCGATCGGTCCCATTGACTCTTTATCAAGTAGCTTTGGGACAAGCTCGATACATAACAAGGTACAAATAAGATATGTTCATCGTGCTTTTTTCACCAAATAATTTAACTCCTTCTTCACCTTCTCATCCAGCGGAGTTGGAAAGTGCTCTTTTAAAATCTTTCTTGCTTTCTCTCTAGCAACTTGATTTGCAGTTTTTGATCCCTTAGCCTCCCATATCTGTCTGTTTTGTCTATCGCTGATTTCTGGAATAAAGTGCTCCTTTTTAAAATATTTTAATGTATGTAATTCCTCTAAAAAATGTCCACCAGGTCCAACCTTATCTATTACATCCAGGCCTATCATTTCTTTTTCAAGAGAAACTCCTTGGAGCGCTCTGGCTACCATGCCACAGATTTCGTTATCAATTACTGTCTGCTCATAACTCGCACTTAAACAGAATTCAAGCAATCCTGCTGCATCGTGAATATAATTAGCTCCGGATAGAGCCACCATAAGAGTTTGGAGGCCTTTTTCATAACCAGCTTGTATATCTGGAATCTTTGAGTCGGTCATACCTCCTGTACTGTAAATCGGAATCTTGTAATATTGGGCCATCTGAGCAGCTATGGCATTTATGATTCCTAATTCTACAGCTCCAGATGCGTATTGGCCTGTCCGCATATCAGCAATCGTTCCTACTGACCCACATAATACTGGCGTACCAGGATTAACCAGCTGAGCAAGGACGATCCCAGCCAATGATTCAGCATTTTGCAGTGTTATTGTTCCAGCCAATGTCACTGGTGCTGTTGTGCCAGCTTGAGGTTCAGAAGCAATGATAAGGGGAATTCCTGTTTTTGCTACTTCCATTAAAATCTTAATACTTACTGGATCAAAGCGAAGAGGACTCAAACTTAAAACATTAATAGAAACGAGAGGACGCTTCTTAAGGTTTTCCAATCCTCCAGCTACTATCTCTCCCATTTTTATAATATCCTTTGCCCCCTCAACACTATAGGCATTAACAGAAAAATGCTTTACTGTTCCATTAAAGGCTGCTTCTGTCATGTGTCGATCAGCTATTTCAGGAGGCACATCGGATGGATTTACAATAACTTTATAAAAATGAATATAACTTAATCCATCTACCAATCGAGCAAAATCAAAGACATCTCTTTTTACAGCTAGCTGTCGTCTTCCAGTCTCCAAGTCAAAGACATTTACTGCTACGCTTCCTGTTCCAAAGTAGACGCGATTCTCCTCAAGTTTTATGTCAAATTTCTTATCTCTGGCAGCTAAGAATACGGAAGCTGGTGCCTTTTTAATTGCCTCCTCAATAAGATGGGGAGGAATTTGAACCCTCCCAGTCTTATGATCAACCCTTGCTCCAGCATCTTCAAATATCTGTAATGCCTTCTTCTCCTTGAAGATACATCCGGTACTGCCAAGCAAATCCAATGATGATGAATGTATCTTATGAATTTCTTCATCACTTAAATACCTACACTGCTTTCCTCTCAGATGCCAAATATCCAAACTCATATCTAATCTCCTTTTATGTAATGTAAGGTCACGAGCTCTTCAAAAAACTCAAAGTACAGATAATAGTTAAAAATATAAGAATTTCCTTTTTGTGCTCGTCACAAATCCTTCGCAATTTTTCGCGATTTCCATCGGCTAATGTCCTAAAACAGAAATATCACACACAAGACGGCAAGGTCAATTGCCAAAAAATAGAGATAAAGCAGCAAAAAAGACAAAACAATCAACAATAAGATAGACTCCACCCGCCATTCTGTCAAAAAAGATTTATCAACCCAGTTTCACAAACTTTTGACATCAACTTTTTCTTATGATATAAGGCTGCAGATGGAAGCAGCTGATGAAATTAAAAAAATGAGAAAATCGGCACAAAGCAAAAAAGTAAAATTCCTTCTCTAACTCTTACAGCTCAAGAAACTCACAGGCTCTATTATTTGAGGCAAAAGAGAATAATTTATAAAGAGGAGAAGAACGATGAGCAAATCTATTTTATTTTTTATCTTTTGTTTATTTTTAATCTTTGCATTGAACTTTTGCGGGGAGAGTGAAAAACTACAATTTGATCTTATCATCAAGAACGGGTGGGTGATAGATGGCACCGGCAACCCGTGGTTTAAGGCTGACATAGGCGTTAAGGATGGGAAGATAGCCAAAATTGGCAATCTGACCACCACTATCGGGAAAAAGACTATCGACGCAGGCGGATTGGTTGTAAGCCCCGGTTTCATAGATATACATAACCACTCAGACAATGAACTACTTACCAATCCAGAGGCCGAGAATTATATAAGACAAGGCGTGACAACACTGTTCATAGGGCAGTGCGGCTTTTCCACTGTACCAAGTGATAAATGGCCTACCTTTAGGAAATATTTTGCCCAATTTGAGAAACAGGGGATTGCTACGAACGTGGCTTCTCTTGTCGGACATGGGAGCATTAGATCGCATGTTATTGGCGGCGAGAATCAAAAGCCGACCGCTGAGGAGCTCGAGAAGATGAAGGCCATTGTTGCCCAGGCGATTGAGGATGGTGCTTACGGCTTATCGACGGGACTCGTATACTTTCCTGGTACGTATGCCGAAACAGATGAGATCATAGAACTATGCAAGATTGTGGCAAAGTACGACGGCCTATATGCAACCCATGTTAGGAATGACGGTGCACAATGGGAGCAGGCAGTGCTGGAGGCTATAGAGACAGCCGAAAAGTCAAGTGCGCGTCTGCAGATTTCACATAATGAGAGCCACTACCCAAACTGGGGTAAACTGGATGAGATTATGAAGCATATCGAAGAGGCTCGGGCGAGAGGATTGCGTGTGAGCTGCGACGTAATCCCTACCCTGTGCGGATCTCAAGGAATCACAACAATATTTCCAAATTGGGCACAAGAGGGAGGGGATGAGAAACTCCTGGAAAGGTTGAAAAACCCGGAAGATCTAGCGAAGATCAAAAGATATGTGCTCAAGGAGAAAGAGAAGCACACAAGTCCTTCCATGACGCTGATAGCAGATGGTCATTCGGATAAGATATGGATAGAAGGGAAAACCCTGGCGGAAATCGCTCAACAGAGGAGGCAACACCCCCTTGATGCAGCAATTGACATGATCATTGAAAAAGGAGGGACTTATGGCATCATTATGGAATTTCATGATGAAGATGATTTGTGCAAGCTGATAAAGCATCCTCTATCATCGATAGAATCTGATGGGACAATACAAACTTTTGGCGAAGGATTGCCTCATCCCAGAACATATGGCTGCTTTCCTCTCATCTTTAGAAAGTATGTGCGAGGTGAGACACGAAAGGAGGAGCCCAGAGAGATTGGAAGGAAGATCCTGTCCATACAGGAGGCTGTCAGAAAGATTACTTCCTGCCCTGCCCAGAGGCTAAGGCTGAGAGACCGGGGACTGCTGCAAGAAAATATGTGGGCTGACATTGTTATCTTTAATCCTCAAACAATCTCAGACCAATCGACGTATGCTAACCCGCACCAGTATCCGAAGGGTATCCCCTATGTGATCGTTAACGGTCAAGTGGTCGTGGAGAAAGGAGAGCATACCGGCGCCCTCCCTGGAAAGGTTATACGGGGCCCCAGATACTCCAACTGATTTTATACCGCTAAGGTACTGGCACCTAGAATCCCACGGACCCTTGTAATTCACCAAACCAACCTTCCTGGCTGAAAGACCTCCACCTCCTCATATTGTCCAACAAGAACCTCTGATGGCAGCTGAAGAGAGAATGGAATACTTATGAAAGCAGAATTTCTGTGACTTAGAGGGGGAGGTTTATTCTGTTTTAGCCCAATTCCAATATTTTCACTAAGATTCTATTTTTTCTAATGATGTTTTCTTTGACTGAATAGGTTCATTTTTATATTATCAGCAATTCATCATAACTGTTACTTAGAGAGGATTTAATCCCGATAAAACCGGAAATTTTCACGTTGCTAAGAACCGGAAGTTTTTACTTTGCCTTGACACATCTAAACTTTTTTTTAACTATAATTTTTTCATTTGGTATAAGGCATTTAGAATTCCAAATGACTCACCCTATGCTAAAGGAGGAACCAAATGGAAACGAAAGACTTAGATTTCTACTTTTTTAGGAGGAAAGCGTATGAGATATGATCGAAGGACTTTTTTCAGAAAGACATTGGTAGGTGCATCGGCTCCGGGTGCTTGCTACTTAGGGTTGTTGAAGTCAAACACCCTAGGCAAACCTGTTCAACTGCAAGGCCCCGGCATCACCACTGATGAAGAGCGGAAGAAGCTCATCTATGAAGCACATTTCGGCCGGAAGACCCCAGCCGCGAGCAAGAGAGGAATGGTTATCTGTTCTCATCCACTGGCCACCCGGGAAGCGATGAAGGTGCTGAAACGAGGGGGAAACGCCTGTGATGCAAGCCTTTGTGCTGCTATCACGCAGGCCGTAATCGAACCTCACATGTCCGGAATTACGGGCATGTTCGACATGCTCTACTACCATGCTGCCTCAGCAAAGTCCACCTATGTCAACGCAAACTGGAACACCCCGCTGGAGCCTCTTCCAAACATTACTCCTGCCGATATAAGTACAGGACGTGCACAAGGAGTGCCTGGCTGGTGGGCTGGCTTTGAAGAAGCCCATAAGCGTTATGGAAGCAAGTCGATAAAGGAGATAATGGAACCAGCCATCCGTTATGCACGGGATGGCTTTGAGGTTCATCCCTTTCTCTGGGGGGCGATTTTTGCCCAGATCCATCGTATTGGAATGACAGAGGAGGGCCGAGAGATCTTCATGCCTCAGAACGTCTTATCCAGGCCTTGGGAAAAGCTTTATCAGAAGAGGCAAGCCGACACTCTCGAGCGTCTTTCCGAGGAAGGAAGCGATTTCTACTATCGAGGCGAGTTTGCTGAAGACTTCTGCAAGGTGATACAGGAAGCAGGAGGCGCTATCACTCGCAAAGACATGGAGGCCTATCAGGCTCTTTGGATGGAACCTCAGTGGGAAACATACAGGGAATACAACGTTGCCACTGCATCTACCCCTTTAGTTAAGGCACTTAAAAGGGTGGAACAACTGGACTTGGAGAAACTCGGACCACCTACCGATTCATCTGAAACTCTTTACCAAATGGTACGCATCACCACAGCTTTATATGGAACCTGGCTCCACCCCGGAACGTGCCATATTTCAGCTATTGATGAGGATGGCAACATCGCGGGCCTCATGCATTCAAGCAACGCATCCGCGTGGGGTAACGGACTTTTCGTAAGAGGCGCTTCAATCTGTGCGGGAGGCGGGTTCCTTCTCTCTAAACCTAAACCTAAGCCGGGACAACGAGGAGACCTATGGAGAAGTCCCTCAAACATCATCTTCAAGGATAAAAAACCTGTGCTCGTTTCCGGCTCGCCCAGCCTCAGCCTGCTTCATAACATAATCCAGAACACGACGAATATCCTTGACTTTGACATCCCGATTGAGGAATCAGTCAACCGGCCACGGTTTGGTGGATGGTCGCCCACAATTCAAGGAGCTAACATTATTGAAGCTGATCTAAGCGAGAGAGTAAGAAAGAAAGCAGAGGAGAAGGGACTGCGTTTCGACGTAGTAAATCCTTGGAACGTCTACCACGGTGCCTTTGAAGGCATTTACATCGAACCTGAAACTGGTCTCATGAGAGCACGTGGAGATCCCCGCAGATGCAGCAAAGCAGAGGGGCTTTGATGTATTGATCTTCTGTAACTCGAAGATTCTACAGATTTTCTTATACCTCTATTAGAGGTTAGATCCACCTCAAACTGACCTTCCTGGCTGAAAGATCTCCACCTTCTCATCTTGTCCAACAGGAACTTTTGATGGCAGCTGAGGAGAGAATGGAATACCTATGAAAGCAGAATTTCTGTGACTTAGAGGGCGAGGTTTATTCTGTTTTAGCCCGATTCCAATATTTTCACTAAGATTCTATTTTTTCTAATGATGTTTTCTTTGACTGAATAGGTTCATTTTTATATTATCAGCGATAGCTGAAACAGGAGGACGGAAATTGAACAAAATTGGAGTAAAATCAGAACAAGTCCAAAAACCAAATTTCTATGTTTAGAGAGAATCATGGAAAATGGCGAGAGATTCGTACCGAGTCCAAAAGCAAATTCTTATGATTATATGTACATTATACCATGATGTGTTTGAAAAAACGGTCCTCTTTGATTTTATGTAAACAGGACATGTTTCGAGACATAAATAGAGCTAATGATATTTAAGGAGGTTACGATGTGTAAAACAAAATATTTTAGGCTTCTTTTACTAATAAGCTGCATTATTTCCATAGTATTCGTAAGTTCTCAATTAATGTACGGTCAGAACTATAAGAAGCTGTTAAAATCGACAGCAAATAATCTAAGTTGGCGCAGCATAGGTCCAGCTGTTGATGGAGGTCGGGTAGATGATCTTGCTGTTGTGGAGAATAATCCTCATGTAATTTATTGTGGAACTGCTTCTGGCGGACTCTGGAAAACAACTAACAACATGGTGACCTGGGAACCCATATTTGATAAGCAATCAACCAGTTCTATTGGAGATGTTACTGTTGCACCTTCAAATCCAGAAATTGTCTGGGTTGGCACAGGTGAAGCAAATAGCAGGAATAGTTCTTCCTGGGGTAATGGAGTATTTAAAAGCCAAGATGGCGGTAAAACATGGTTACACATGGGGCTTGAGGAAACACACCATATAGGCCGTGTAATTATCGAACAATTCGATCCGAATATTGTTTATGTTGCAGCTGCAGGGAAGCTGTGGGGACCTAACCGGGAGAGGGGATTATTTAAGACAACTGATGGAGGTGAGACCTGGACCAATATTCTTTTTGTTGATGTGGACACTGGCTGCATAGATGTAGCGATTGATCCGTCAAGCAACAATATCCTTTATGCTGCCATGTATCAGCGCAGAAGGAGAGGATGGGGATTCATTGGAGGAGGACCAGGAAGTGGCCTTTATAAGACAATCAATGCAGGAAAAACATGGACTAAGCTAACAAAGGATCTTCCTGAGGGGGATACTGGCAGGATTGGAATCGCTATTTATCGAAGAGACCCTAATGTCGTGTATGCCTTAGTTGAAAATAAGAATGGCGGCGTTTTTCGGTCTGAAGATAAAGGAGACACCTGGGTAAAGATGAGCAGCACAAATCCAAGACCTATGTATTATAGTCAGATAAGAATTGATCCAAATAATGATCAACGGATATGGGTCCTTGGTTATGATATGAATGTCTCTTTTGATGGGGGCAGAACATTTAAAACAGATGTCGTAACACGGATTCATTGCGATTTTCACGCACTTTGGATCAATCCAGCGAATTCAAATCATATGATTACTGGTTCAGATGGAGGAGTACATACCTCTTATGATCGAGGAAAAAATTGGGAAACTATCGACAACCTTCCCATCGGCCAGTTTTACGAAATTGGATATGATTTGCGAAAGCCTTACTATATATATGGGGGATTACAAGATAACTGGAGCTGGAAAGGGCCATCAGCAACAAGACATGCTGTATGGGAATTACCGGAAAGAGGTATTATGAACGCCGATTGGATCAGAGTTGGAGGCGGGGATGGTTTCTATAATCAAGTCGATCCCAAGAACCAAAACATCTTATACGTAGAAAGTCAAAATGGAAATTTGAGGAGGAAAAATCTATTTACCGATGAATCGAAATCTATTAAACCTGAGCCTGAGGACGATACCGAAACCTACCGTTTTAACTGGAATTCTCCCGTTTTGATTTCACCTCATAATTCCAAAACCATATATTTGGGAGGGAATAAGCTTTTTAAATCTATTGATCAGGGTGATACTTGGACTGCGAGCTCAGATCTGAGTTCCCAACTGGATAAAGATAAGCTTCAGATCATGGGCATGTTAGTTGATGAAAATACTTTATCCAAGAATGATGGTATTTACTCCTATGGCACCATTACTGCCGTTGCAGAATCACCGGTTAAGGCAGGTATTCTTTGGGTGGGGACAGATGATGGCAAGGTTCAGGTCTCAAAAGATGGAGGGAAAGAATGGACGAATCTGATCGGTAAAATTAAAGGTGTACCAAAATTAACCTACGTCAGCAGGATAGTTGCTTCTCATTTTGTGGAAAGCAGGGCCTACATAACTTTCGATGGACACCGTAACAGCGACTTTAAAGCCTATGTATATGTGACTGAAAATCTTGGTAAAACTTGGAAATCTATAGCAAACAACCTTCCCCAAGGCGGCACCGTTAATGTAATCAGAGAACACCCCAGGAATCAAAAGCTATTATTTGTGGGAACAGAACGTGGCGCGTATTTTTCAATAGATAGAGGAGAGAACTGGATCAAATTTGAAGGGAATTTTCCGATTGTGCCGGTTGATGATATTGCAATACATCCAAGAGAAAACGATCTGATTTTTGGCACCCATGGCAGGAGTATATATGTTTTGGATGATATTACCTGCCTTGAACAATTGAATAAAGGAATACTGGATTCAGAGATTTACCTTTTCAAGATACGTCCCGCAGAAAGGTTTCAGATATATAACCACAGAGGTTTTTCTGACCATAGAGAGTTCACGGCTCCCAATCCTCTTTTCGGAGCAATTATCACTTATTATCTTAAGAGTAAATTAGATAAAGAAGAGAAGGTTGTGATAACAATTCTTGACAATAAGGGGAACAAGATAAATAAGATTGAAGGAACTAAACAACCAGGTTTTAACAGGGTCAACTGGGATTTGCGGTATGAACGGATTAGTTCTGATGAAGAAGATAGCTACTATGCTCCTGCCAGCCCTTTTGTTGTGCCAGGAGAATATACCGTAAAACTGACAGTCCAGGGGAAAAGCATGGAAGTACAAGTTGTTGTTGAAATGGATCCCAGAATAAAAGTTTCAAATACTGATTTAATAGCACAAAAGGATGCAGCTCTTAGATTAAGTGAATTGTATTCTAAAGGAACTAAAATCAATCAACAAAACCAAAATCTACAGGATCAAATAAAAAACTTAAAGGGATTTTTAAAAAAGCTTAAAAATCTGGATGGATCAATACTAAAGGATATAAATTCTTTTGAAGAGAAGTTGAAAAAAATTCAGATCAAACTCATGGGCACCAAAGGCAGTTGGGGTAGAACTGTAATGAGAGATATCAGCGGATTGTTGCGTAATATAAATGGCTACTCTTCTGCACCGACTGATTATCAGATGGGCAAAATTGAAAAATTATCCGGTAAGCTCGAGAAAAACTTAACAGAAATGGCTGGTTTACTCAATACCGAATTGCCAAAATTAAATAAGAAAATTGAGGGACTAAATATTCCTTTTTTGAATCCAAGAAAATATTAAATAATCAATAAATATACGTTTTTCGACATTCAAGGGCATTAGCCAGGTCTTCGAAGGCATGCTTTGATTAATCTTGAATTATACTCCCTCCACCATATAAGGAAAGATTGAAATATAAGAATCTCCTTTTTGTGCTCGTCACAAATCCTTCGCAATTTTCCGCGATTTCCATCGACTGACGCCCTAAAACAGAAATATCACACATCTCGGGAGGCACCAGAATTCTAATTGCGTCAAAAACAGACACTAACGAAACAGCAGCTTTCCGTTGAGACTATTATCCAAGAAGATCCTGGAATTAATGTTCTGACCGAACGCAAATCGTCAGATCGGAGAACCGATCCACAGCGATAGGCAAAGCTCGATCCTTTTCATCAAGCTCCCCAGACGCGCTCATAGACTCGCAGCCAGTTGCCACCAAGCACCTTGTCTAGCTCGGAAGCACTCCAACCCCGTCCCTTGAGACCGCGAATCAGATTCGGAAGCTGAGAGATGTCTTCAAAATCCTTGACCGGCAGTATCTCGCCAGGACCTGACGCGTCAGGAGGAAAGGTAACTGAGATCCACGGTTTTTCATCAGATTGCTGTCCCCAGATGAAGTCGGGTCCCACTGCAACATGGTCGACGCCAACCAGTTTCTTGAAGTAATCATAGTGGTCCAGATGCATATCGAGCGTGGCTTGAGCGATCTTGGCGCCTTTAGGCGGGATTGTTGTAGCGTCGAGATTGTGGAAGTCACTAATCGTGCTAATACCAATTACTCCACCGGTCTTGGCAATCGCCACAGCGAGCCGATCAGAGATGTTGCGGGGATTAGCACAGAGGGCGGCCGGATTGGTGTGAGTGTTTACCACGGGCACGCCTTTTGACATGGCAATGGCGTCAAAGCTTGTCTGCTCTGCAGTATGTCCGCCAATGTCAAGGATGATGTTTAACCGGTGGATCTCCTCGACCAGACGTCTGCCAGCCCGGGTGAGTGGTACCTTATGATCCATACAGCCGCCGCCGAAAAGATTGTTAAGGTTGTAACAGATACCCTGGATGCGCAGGCCCAGTTGATATAATGCGCGCAGATGATAGGTTAGCGTAAGATATGAGTTGGATTTGTGCATGCTGTCACTTATATCGTTGGCATCCTGCCTACCTAGAATCAAGGCGATCTTGCCACTATCCTTGGCGTCGCGGATATCCCGTACGGTGGTTGTGATCGTAACATCCTTGGGGTTTCTGGCCACTAAATCATGCGCCTGGCCATAGCTCTCGATTTTTATGCTCAGGCTCTTGTGCACGCAGTGAGCCCCGCCTTTGCGCATGAGACCCAAAAAGGCCTTATTGAGCTTGGAAGCCTCAAGCCCGTTGACGATTATGCCAGGAGAAGAGCTTTTGCTTTCTGCTTTTGCCCTCCGGGGAACGGAATTCAGAAAGGCTGCGCTTGCTCCTGTGGCAGCCACAGATTTTAAAAATGATCGACGATCCATTCTTTACCTCCTTCTAAATTATTTTAAGGAAAAGTTTATTCTCTAGCACTGTTAAGTTCTTTTTCTATAAACCAGTCAAGGTGCTTCTCCAGGATGTTAAGGGGCATTGCGCCGCTTCCGAGGATAGCATCATGATATTTCCGGACATCGAATTTTTCGCCTAGTGCTTTTTCTGCCTTCTCACGTAACTCAAACATTTTCATGCACCCGAGCTTATACCCAAGAGCTTGTCCGGGATTTCGACAATAGCGGAAGCTTTCTGAATGAATCTGAAGGTCGGAATATGTGGTATTTTCTTTCATGAATTTTACTGCCCGAGAGCGTCGCCATTTGAAATGATTCATTCCAGTATCAACCACAAGTCTAGCGGATTCGAAAATGTCTTCTAAATATAGTCCACAGCGAGAGTATGGATCTTGGTAGAGGCCCATTTCCAGTCCAAGCCATGCAGCATATTCAGCCCATCCCTCACTAAAGGCAGTAAAATGGGTTTCCCGGCGGAAATCAGGAAGGTCTTCGTTTTCAGACTGCGAAGATCCATGAAAATGATGGCCTGGAACCAATTCGTGATAGATGAGGCTTTCTGCCTCCAACTTTGATCTTTCTTCTGGTTTGGAGCCATTGTGGTAGTAAATCCCTCTCGGGTTAGATGCTGTTGGACTCTGGTAACCCCCCCATGTCGATGATGCCTCAAGCTCAGGGGCCAGTCTCTCGGTTCCGTAGGGGGCCTTCGGTTTCTTCAGGAAGTATAAATCTACCTTTTCATCCATTCCTTTTATATAGGAACGGAAATTTTCAGCGATCTCCTCCGCAGTCTTAGGAAAAAATCGAGGATCTGTTTGAAGGAAGTGTTTAAATTCGGCCAAGGTGCCTTCAAAGCCGACAGACTTTCGGATTTTCTCTACTTCTTCATACATTATTTTTATGTGCTTAAGTCCAGTTTCGTGTACTTCCTCGGCGGTGAGATCCATGTTTGTATTGATTTTAATTAAATAATCATAATATTCAAGGCCATCAGGATACTGCCAGAGTCCTACACGATCCGAAGCTTTCTGCGAATAATCACCTTTTATGAAATCCATAATATTCTTAAGAGCTGGATTGATCTCAACATCGATTACCTCTTGAAGCTTTAATTGGAAATCCTTCACTTCCGAGGCTTCGAACCCTTCCAATCTTCCGTCTTTTACAAAGAAAAGGCTTTGATTTCCCTCTTTAATGAATAAACTCCAAAAGGGAACGACAATAGCTAATTCATCCTTTGGAAGGACGATGCCTTTCTCAAACTGTTCTTGCAGTCTATTCTGAATGTCATTTATAAAAACAGGATATTGTCTCAAGAGATTTAGATAGTGCTCGAGATCTACCTTTTCCTTGAACTGAAAGGTGGTATAGACTTGATGCATCCTAGAGGAGGGCGTGACAGGAAAATTGAGCCAGAAAAATTTTAAGCCCTCTACAGTTTTTTTAGATTGCCATTTTAAAATTTCTAATGAAATCCACTCCTCATGGGACAATTCTTTAACATCTATCTGTTCTAGTTTTTCCAGCATTGATCGGGCATTATATGAGAGAGATTGAGCGTGTTCAAAAGAAACATCAGGTATTTTTTCTATTTTCAACCCGTATTTCAGCCTCAAATATACAGACTCTTCTAACATGCGATTCCAGTATTCATCTCCCGCTTCTTTAAGGATCTTGGAGCTTCGAGATAGATCTGGCTCAGAAGCCTGATCTGTACCCTCCTTTTTGCAGGACAAGGCTGTAAAAACAAGAAAGATAGCCAGTACAATACAAAACCTGTATCTGCCTTTTAATTTCATTCCTGTTCCTCCTAAAAAGATCTCATTTTATTTTTAATTGTCGACTTCGTGAGAACTCCTATAGCTCTAGTGATGGGCCTATGGCCTCTTTCTGATTTGGCCTAGTAGTGGTCATGAGAGCTGGGTGTCTGATGAAATCAGTATTTTCCCTCTCAGCAGTTTTCATTATTTCTAAAGAATCGCCCTCGACCCTCAAATACACAATCATATAATATTTTTAATACTTGATACTGCAGTGAATCACAATGAGTAATTATCAAGTATGAAACAAGTACAAATAATACCTAATTTTTAGGATAAATAATAAGAGGCTGAATTGGAATTCAAATTATGTTATTCTTTTTTCTATTCAATATTGCTTAAGCAAGCAATATTCATTAAGTAAGCGCAAAGTTGTAATGATAAAAAAACAGAAGAGGAAAAAAGCAAAGCCTTCCGTTAGCCCAGAATCACTGTTCAAAGACTGAATATTCTATTGAGAGAAGGATAAAAAAAGCATTTTTTTACAAAAATTAATAAAATAATACAATACTCAAGGCAACAAAATCAGCTAAAATATTAAGTTGCTTATAATTAAAAAAATTTGATTAGGAGGAAGACGTGACGATTTTAGAGGATATAGGTCTAAGTGTAGAAAGAGGAGATGAGACTTCAGTGGGTGAATTAACTCAAAAAGCTCTTTCAGAAGGTATCTCACCAGGTGAAATTTTAAATAAAGGGTTGGTTGCAGGAATGGATGTTGTCGGCGAAAGATTCAAGAAAAACGAAATTTTTATTCCAGAAGTGTTGGTTTCGGCTAGGGCAATGAAGGAGGGCATGAAGATTGTGAAGCCCCTCTTGGGAGATGAGATCGCGGGATCCAGAGGAAAAGTTGTTATCGGAACCATCAAGGGTGATTTGCATGATATCGGTAAGAATATCGTGGGGATGCTCTTGGAAGGAGCCGGATTTGAAGTTACAGATCTTGGCACAGATGTTACTAAAGAACAATTTATGGAAGTTGTCGAGAAAGAGGGAGTCGATATCATCGGGATGTCAGCGCTTTTAACCACAACCATGACCTATATGAAAGAAGTCATTCAATCTGTAGAGGATGCGAATCTGAAAGGAAAAGTGAAGGTCATAATTGGAGGAGCTCCGATCACGCAATCTTATGCGGAAGAGATTAAAGCGGATGGCTATGCTCCCGATGCAGCCTCTGCCGTAGACCTGGTGAAAAGTTTACTCGGGTAATCACAGTATTTTTACATTTGGAAAGTTTGTTTGGGATTTGGAATTTAGATTTTAGAATTTAAGGACTTCATGCCCTGTTTAGAAAAAATTACGTTAAATTTAATCCCTGAAAAGGTGATCAAACAGCTTCATTTAAACAAAAACAAAGACGCCTTGTCTATTGTTAAAGAGCTCCTTGAGATAGCCGAATCCTTAATCCAGCTGAAAGTTTTCTTTAAAGTCTCTTACATCAGCAAAAAAGGGGAGGGTATAGTCGAGATCGATGGCCAGACTTTTTCCAGCCGTGTTTTGAGAAAAAATTTGGACGATGTTGAGAGGGTTTTTCCCTATATTATCACGATCGGGAAAGCTTTGGAGGATAAAGCCTGCTCTTTTGGTGATCTTCTCAAACAGTATTGCCTTGAAAACATCGGCGATATGGCCCTCCGTTCAGCGAAGCAGTACTTAGTGAAACACTTGCAAAAGCAATTCGGGCTTGAAAAGCTCTCCAGCATGAGCCCGGGATCGCTCCCGGATTGGCCAGTAACGGAGCAAAGACCTTTATTCTCCTTGATCGGAAATACGGAAGATCAGATCGGGGTCAGGTTGACGGACTACATGTTGATGATTCCAAGAAAGTCCATATCCGGAATATTGTTTCCTACCGAAGTGACGTTTTTTTCCTGCCAGCTCTGCCCGAGGGAACGCTGCCCTGCCAGAAAAGCGATATATGATGAAAATTTAAAGAAAAAATACGGCTTGGCAGATGAATAATACGAACCAGGAATAACAACCAAAGAAAGGAAATTCATATTAGCCAAGATAAAAACCGAATTCCTATGTTCCGACAGATGACCTTGCGCAAAAAGCCTATCCTCCGGATGCAAAAATGCTGTTCGCCCGGCTTCATGGAGGAGTATCATCTCGAAGAAATGGATTAACAAAAGGCTATTGATTATGGAAAAAATAAAACTTGGTCTCAAGATAACAAAATAAAGAAGGAGGACGAACATATGATCAAAACAAAATCATTAAAATGTTTAACTGGATTTCTTCTGGTTGTCTTTCTCTCGCATGCGTTATCTGCGAAGATTACGGCTATCAAAGCTGGAAAACTCGTTGATCCAGAGAAAGGTATTACTCAAGTAAACCAAATCATTCTGGTCGAAGGCAAAAAGATCAAAGCCATCGGCGGAGACCTTGAGATACCAGGTGGAGCAACTGTAATTGACCTGTCAGACTCGACTATATTGCCTGGTCTTTTCGACTGCCATGTGCATCTTTTCATCTGCCTACTAGCTAAAGATTGGGTTAGGTCTATAGACGAAAAATATCGCTTTCAACTCTGGCGATACGGAAATGACTTCCTCAACTATACGCTTAACAATACCACAACGTACCGGGCACTCCAAGGGGTGAAGAATGGCCGAGAAATGCTAGAGGCAGGATTTACTACGGTACGCGATGCGGGAGGCGTAGGGAATTATGCTGACACCGATCTCCGGCGAGCCATCGAAAATGGCCTTGTACCAGGTCCAACCATTATCAACTCAGGTCGAATAATTTCACCAATCGGGGGTCAATTCACATGGGGCCTTCACGCCGAAAGACCTGGCCAGGGAGAGCCGGAGTATTTCTATGCTGACACGAAAGATGAAATAAAAAAAGCTGTGAGGGAAAATATTCTCTACGGGGCTAAGGTATTAAAGATCATAGCAGATGACCAGCCCTACATCTATTCGGCCGAGGATATCAAGTTCATCAAAGATGAAGCAGCGAGAGCAGGTCTCAAGGTGGCAGCTCATTCTGAGACGGAGGAAGGTGCTTATAACTGTGCTAAGGCAGGCATAGCTTCAATAGAACACGGTTTTAAAATGTCGGATCAGACATTGAAACTGGCAGAGAAAAACAATGTGTATCTCGTCGGCACGGATTTTACCGGAGAATACTTGAAGGAGGGATATGGCTTTTCAGACGAAATGGTACAATATTGGGTCGATTTGATTATTGACAGAATAAAACGGGCTTATAAAATCGGAGTTCCCATGGCCTATGGTTCAGATATCGTCTTGGAAATTCCGGGAAAGACATGGGGTGAGATGTCTAAGTCGACCATGGACAGTTATGTCAGAGCTGGATTGCCCGCAGAATATATCCTCAAGATGATGACCGTTAATGCTGCCCGGCTGCTCGGGGTTGAGAACGAACGAGGATTTCTCAAGGAAGGCATGGCAGCAGATATTATTGCTACGCCCGAGAATCCCCTTGAGAAAATCCAGACCCTCAAAAAAGTTAAGTTTGTAATGAAAGAAGGCATTGTATACGTAAATCAAAACTGAACAGTCTAACTGGTTTTAACGTACATAGCAAGGTCAGAGCCGTGCCCTCACATCCCTTGATCATAGGAGAAGAGCACTCTCATGTCCCTTCCAAAGGCTGGGCCGAGATGATAAGAAAGGATTCAATAATCCCTTAAATCGAAACTTCCTTCGCCTATTTTGGTTTTTCCGGTAAGGACAAACAAGAAGAGCGAAAGAGCGATATCCAATCTCTTTCCTTCTTCAGGCTTTATATAACTAAGTGGGAACCAAAACCTATGCCTTAACTTGATATTGAGCTTTGTCCTCTTCATTTAGCGCTGTTCTATGTAATAGGGCTCCATCAGAGGTCTCCACCTGGCCATCTCTTCCTTAAACATATCTAATACGGGTTTGAAATCTTCCGGTACATAGGACACATATGGGTACCTTAAGATCATCTTTCCAAATTCAGCCCTAATCTTCTCTAGTTCTTCAGGCATAGTTAAGACATCTACACCAGTAAAGGCAAGAATCTTAGCTCCTGCAATTAAGCCTTTATGCGCTATGCCTGTGCCTCCTGTTGCGACTATCCCCCAGTTATGGCCGCCTATCCCTTTAACATTGCACGGAGTTGTTAGACTGACAAATGGAGCAACTACGCTGACATCGCCAGTATCTGACGAACCCCCCCCAGTAAACACTGCGGGCGGAGGAGTTAGTTTTATCTCATCAGGCAGACCAATTGGATCTGATCCCACGTTCTTTTGAATTTCTTTTGCAAACTGTTGCTCCTCGTTGGTCCATTCCGGTAGGCCGACCGTCTTCATATTCTCATAAAGCAGCCTTGCTAAAGCCTCATTTGCATGTATTTGGTGGCTAGCCTCGAGGATTTCTACTTTATAGGTGCAACCTGTAGCTATAGCTCCGGCCTTAACGCAATTCAAAAACTTTTGATAGGTGTTAAGTAATCTATCATCACTACCTCTGACCATGGCTTGAACTACGACTTTATCAGGAACCACATTTGCCCAACCTCCTCCCTCTAAAATGACATAGTGGATTCTAGCGGAGTAATGGATATGTTCCCTTAAATATTCTACAGCCGTACCCATGATATTAGCTGCGTCTAGTGCACTTATTCCTAACCAAGGTGCGCCGCCTGCATGGGATGTCTTGCCAGAGTAAGTAACTTTCACGCTAATTAGCGCGCTTGAGTTTGTTCCATAACTTGTGCTTAACGAAGATCCTGGGTGGTTATCAAGAACTGCGTCTAATCCATCGAATAGTCCGCCTGCTACCATGAATATTTTTCCGCTACCCGCCTCTTCAGCCGGGCACCCAAAGAATTTAACTGTACCTTTTAAACCGTGTTTTTCCATTGCGTTTTTCAGCGCAATAGCTCCCAGCACACCTGTTACCCCTAAAATATTATGACCACACCCATGCCCTGGTGCCCCTTCTAGAACTGGCTCCTTATGCGATAATGGTTTCTGCGATAATTCATGTAGAGCATCATATTCGCCTAAAAAACCAATTGCAGGATGCCCAGAACCCCAACTCGCCACTATTGCTGTGGGCATTCCTGCAACTCCCAGCTTAACGTCAAACCCATATATTTTTAAGATCTTTGCAAGCGCCTCTGAAGATTTGAATTCTTGGAATCCTAGCTCTGCATAGCTCCAAATGGTGTCTGAGATAGAAGCGAATTCCTCAGCATGTTCATCCAAGAAATGTGCAGCTCCTTGTTTAATTTCATTGTCTATGGCGTAAGTAGCGAGACCTGCCAATAAAATCATTAATAGACCTGCCAACGTGGCTTTTATTTTCCTCATTTTTTTCTCCTTACCTTTTAGGAATTTTTATGTTAATCGGTTTTCCCTGAATGTCCACCAGGCTTGCCTGAGCATCTCCTTTCATAAATAAGCATCTAGCTTATAGAAGATAGCTTCACGTGTAAACCATCTCTGTCAGTTTTAGACTTATTTGATTCCAACTTTATCATATGATATAAGCTACCCCGGAGGTTAAACAATGAGAATTAAACAAAATAAGGCGAATTTAGATTCAAAACAAAAAAGCATATTTCTTTGTCCAAAGATGAGAAGCACGCTTAAGAAAAATTATATAAGTTTGGGTACACAGAGTATTATTATAGTGACTGTATTTGGCCTGGTTATCTGGTTCATGACATGTGCTCCACAAGGAGCCCCTAGCCTTAGGTTTGAGATTTCGTTTCCTGAATCTTTAAGCGGGGAGCCGATCACAGGTCGTATGTTTGTGATGATTACTCGAAATGCCGATCGTGAGCCAAGGTTTCAGGTTGGAGCTTACACCAATAGGCCAGGTGCAAATAACGCACCACTCTTTGGTGTGGATGTAAAGCAGCTTGAACCTGGGGAATCGGTTGTGATCGACGAAAATACACTCGGATATCCCCCACATAGTCTAAGGGATATACCTGCGGGTGATTATTACGTACAAGCTCTTCTCAACGTGTATACCGAATTTCATCGTTCAGATGGCCATGTCATCTGGGCTCACATGGACCAATGGGAAGGCCAAAAATTCAACCTATCCCCTGGAAACTTATTAAGCGAAGGCCAGAAAGTCCATATCGACCCAGACGCTGGCTACACTGTGAAGCTTAGCCTGACAAGAGTGATTCCACCCATAGACATCCCACCTGACACAAAATGGGTGAAGAGGATCAAGATGCAGAGTAAGTTGCTCACAGAATTTTGGGGTCATCCCATCTATTTAGGAGCTACAGTTCTTCTGCCCAAAGGGTATGAGGAACATTCTAACGTCTACTATCCTGTCCTCTATTACCAGGGACACTTCAGCCTGGATGCTCCGTTCTATTTTACAGCCGAAGAACCATCCAAAAGCCTTGTTACTGGAAGTGAGCGGGAGAGGCAGCGACGCGAAAGGCGCTATCAGCTTTCTAAGCATTGGATATCTGATGATTTTCCCCGGATGATTGTTGTTAACTTTCAGCATCCAACTCCTTATTACGACGATTCTTATGGAGTAAACTCAGCCAACAATGGCCCCTACGGTGATGCGATCATGACCGAACTCATCCCTCATATAGAGGAGCATTTTCGGATCATTCGAAAGCCATATGCGCGTCTTCTAACCGGTGGATCCACGGGTGGATGGATATCCTTGGCATTACAGGTATATCATCCGGAATTCTTTGGCGGAACATGGACTTTCTGTCCTGATCCAGTGGACTTCCGCCGACACGTAACCGTTAACATTTATGAAGATGAGAACGCTTTTGTAGAGCCAGGCCATGAGTGGCTGGTGCCGGAACGCGGAGAAGAACGATCTCCAGAAGGACAGGTATGGGCGACGATACGACAGAATAGTCAAATACATGCTGTCTTGGGGAGCAAAGGAAGATCTGGAGAATATCTGGATATGTGGGAGGCAGTATATGGTCCTGTGGGGGAAGATGGATATCCTAAACCGGTTTGGGACAAACTTACAGGGGTGATAGACCACAAGGTGGCAGAATACTGGAGGGAAAATGGTTATGACCTGCGCTACTACATTGAAACGAACTGGCCCAAGATCGGTCCACATCTGGTAGGCAAATTACACATCTATTGCGGAGACATGGACAATTATTATCTAAACCTTGCTGTATACATGCTCGAAGATTCTCTGAAGAATACGAAAAATCCCTTCTATGGCGGTTCATTCACCTATGGACGCCCGATGGTAGGCCATGGCTGGGTAGGTGTGAAACCCCTCGAACTTCTTAAGACCATGGCGCGTCATATTACTAAGAATGCGCCTAGAGGAGAAAATACAGCGGCGTGGAAATACAAGTAGTAAGCTTTCCGCAAGAGGTTAAATAGCAATGAAAGGTACACAAACAAACATACTCAGGTATGATAACGACCTTAATGAATGAAGTGTAATGTATGAAGTATAACTGGCAAGATCTTTTAAAGAAGGCAGCGCTTTACACTGCGGTCGTTTGTATTTGAGGAATTGGCATAAGAGGAGGGAATTGGAGATGATAAAATCAATAAAAATCGGACGCAGATTTGTGATCATGGCCCTGGCGGTGATGCTCATAGTTGGTTACGCTTGCCGTGAGAAGGCGAACGATCGCATTGACCTATCTAAGGTCACTTGGGACAAGAATGAACTGAAAAAATACCTTGAACCTAGCACTGCCCCCCCTGGAACTGGAGGTGCCCAGGTAGCTGTCGTCGGAAAATACGGCATGATCACCGGCACAAGCGGAGTACTGGCAACTCATGTTGGGATTGAAACGCTCAAGATGGGCGGAAGTGCCGCGGACGCAATAATCGCCACCTCAATGGCACAGATCGCTCTGACTGCCGGTGCTGCGATCAGCTACGCAGGCGTCATGACCATGGTCTACTACGATGCCGCAACGGGCGAAAGCCACTCGATGAATGCTGCTTACAATACTGTCCAGGGAGAAGACGACCCCATGTCCATACCTGGAATAAAACCCTCGGACGTGGGGAGCGACCAAAATTTTATGAAGGCGCTGAGCATGATCGAACCCAGCGGTCGCACTGTCCTGGTGCCCGGATTCATGGCAGGTGCGCAGGCCACCCATGACCGCTTCGGCAAGCTCCCGTGGGTTGCGCTTTTCGAGCCGGCCATCTATGTAGCTGAAGAGGGAATTCCCGTCAGCGATTCTTTGAGCTGGAGGATTCAAACGAACAAAAAGATCCTCTCACGCTTACCCGAGACGGAAGCCGTCTTTACGAAGGGGAACGGAGAGTTCTACGAGTCAGGTGACACCCTTCAACAGCCGGCACTCGCAAAAACTCTGAGGAAGGTGGCTTCCGAAGGTGCAGCCTACATGTACACAGGTGGATGGGCCAGAAAGTTCGTCGACGCTGTGCGTGCCGATGGCGGCAAGATGACCATGAAGGACATGCAGGACTACGAGGTCATTTGGTCCAAGCCCGTACGCAGCACTTACAAGGATTTCGAGGTTTACGCGTACGGCATGCCGGCAACCGGCGGTGTGGACACCGTCGAGGCACTGAATCTGTTGGAGTTGGCCGATCTGCGCCAGTTTGGAATGCGCCACTGGGAGAGCCCCGAAGCGTTGAAATGGTTCTCTCACATCTTGCGTGTGTCCTCCTTGAGCTTTTTCACAGCCGAGGAATGTGAAAAGGAGTATCCGGGGATCGACCTGTCACTTGAGTCCCGTGCAACCAAGGAAACGGCCAAATGGATCTGGGATAAGATCCGTTCAACGAATGGCGCGTTTCCGCCTGCCCCCTCCTTGAATGACGAACCGAAACACTCAGCTGCAGTCGTCGCTGTAGATCGCTGGGGCAACGTCGCCGTGGTCCTTCACAGCATCAACACTATAATGTGGGGAAAGGAAGGCATTTTTGTAGATGGTATCTCCATCCCGGATTCAGCATGGTTTCAGCAGAAGGAGATCGCCATGGCCGGACCTGGAAACCGCCTGCCCGAGTCAACCAACCCCTGCATCATCATGAAGGATGGCAAGCCCTTTTTGGGCTCCAGCGCGATTGGATCATCTCTACACCAGCAGACCATCCAGGGCTTGTACTACATGATGGAATACGGGATGAATCCCAATGAGGCCGTCAGTAGCCCCGCGTTCATGGGAGGTGAATGGGGCAGAGTTGGCATCAGCATGGTCGATTCTGAGTTTGGCAAGGAGGTGATCGAAGGAGTTAAGGCATTAGGAATTAGTGTGAAACCTGTGAAGAGGCGGGCGCGTTTCTGGATTGCGGTGATGATCGATCCGGAGACTGGGGAACTCCGCAGCACAGACTGGGCCAGAAAAAACGACTCTGGTGAACTCGTGCCGATGGGACTCGTCAAGGCCTATTAGTATGAGTAAATTAAGATCGGCAATCTTTTTAATATCTTCATAACTATGAAATTCATGCCACTTTAGGGAAAGTAATAATTTTTTATTGATAAATTTATCAGAATGATAGATTATATTTGCTTAAATTTCAACAGGAGGAAGAAATGGAAGATAAGTACAAACTCAATATTCCGAGGTTGAACATTCTCTCGAAAGACAAGCTCGAACTCATTCACCTTTCTTCGCTTGAGGTATTGAGAAGGACAGGATTGGATGTGAAAGAGCCTGAAGCAGTCGAGGTATTTAAAAAGGCTGGCTGTTTTGTGGATGGGGAAAGAGTGAGGATTCCTTCTAACCTCGTGGAGTGGGCTTTGAGAAACGTGCCTCATCGGGCTTGCCTCTGTACCAGGAATGGCGATCCCGCGATGTTTCTTGAAGAAAACAATGTCTATTTTGGCACTGGCTCTGACACTCCCAATCTTGTTGATCCTTACACTGGGGAGAGAAGACTTGCTGTGATTAAGGATATCGAAAACGTTTCGAAGGCAGTAGACTTTCTTGATGAGCTCAGTTTTGTCATGTGTTCCGGGATCGCAAGTGATGTAAACACCAAAATATCGGACCTCTACCATTTTGAGGCGATGGTGAATTATACGGAAAAGCCCATCGTTTTTACAGCCTGGAGTTTGGAGAATATGAAGACGATTATAGAAATGGCTGAGGTAGTAGCCGGAGGAATGGAAGAGCTTCGGAACAGTCCATTCATAGTTCTTTATACAGAGCCGATTTCTCCTCTCCAGTTGGCTAAGGAGTCCACCCAAAAACTTATGTACATGGCCGAAAAATCTCTTCCTGTAATTTTTACCCCGGCAGTGATCACAGGAGGAACTGGCCCTGTTACTCTTGCAGGTGGAATTATTCAGGGAAATGCCGAAATTCTTGCTGGCTATGTCCTATCCAATCTCATCAAAGAGGGGGCACCTTTTATTTATGGCGGCGGTATCACGTCGATGGATATGGCAACTTCTGTGGCCTGCTATGCTTCTGCGGAGTTTATGCTTGGAGTTTGTGCTTCCACCGATATGGCGAGGTACTACAGGCTGCCCATGTTCAGCTTTGCCGGGTGTTCAGATTCCAACATTTTTGACCAGCAGGCGTCTCTGGAAGCGGCAATGTGGGTATTGTTGTCTTCTCTAAGTGGAGGAAATCTGGTTCATGATGTTGGCTACATAAACAATGGACTAACGACATCGTTTGAACAGATGGTTGTGACCAATGAAGTCATTGGCATGGTCAGGCGTATAACTCAAGGATTTGAAATCAACGAAGAGACCATGGCCCTTGATCTGATTGATAAGGTTGGTCCTGGTGGCGAATATCTCACCAGTGAGCATACTCTGAAACACTTTAAAGAGAACTGGTTTCCAGATTTGATTTCGAGAAGTCCCTATGAAAAATGGATTGAAGAAGGCAGTAAGGATTTAGGGACAAAAGCCAACGAAAAGGTAAAATATATCCTGGAGAATCATAATCCAAAGCCTCTTAATGAAAAAATTAAAGCCAAGCTGAGAAAGATCGTGGAATCCAAAAACAATAAATAAAGCATGACGCAGAAACTTGCTAATAGAGAAGGTTTTCTATGGCGAACAATGCATTGAAAAAGGGTATTTTTTCCTTATTTTTTGGTTCGTAACCGGACTCTATTTTTCGATCTTAACACCATTTTGCGCTAATATGTTTTCTCCTGATATGAACTGAATCCCGTGTCTATTCAGATAAATATCGACTTTGACCTAGTCCTTATAGAGCCTATGTTTACCTTGAAAATGCCGGAAAAAAAAAGTATATTGTGAAACATGAAATGTCCAGGGCAAGATACGCGCCATTGGAAACCAGGGGATATTTTTGAAGTTAAATGCCCCTCATGTGGCGTGTTGATCGAGTTCTTTAAGGACGATATCAGAAGACGGTGTAAAGACTGCAAGAAACAGGTTACAAACCCAAAGATTGATTTGGGATGCATTGAATGGTGTAAATTTGCTGAGCAATGTGTTGGGCCCGAAGTAATGAAAAAAAAGAGCAAAAAAAAATAAGCATTATCAATACTGGCCATATTTTATAGCAGACTCAATATTGGCATTGCCGTGTTTATTTGTTGGAAAAGCAAAACGGGCAAGAGCAGTTAAAAACCGTCCTTTACCCAATCTTGGCTTTTTGGACAATTTTCCGAAGATTTTCTTTCACTTTAAGGGGTAAAGGTTCAGGCTTGTGCTCAGTAAGAATCAGTTCAATCCTTTCTGAAGTTCGCTCAGTCAGCGTCTTTCCGCCCTCTTCTAGCCAAGACTCGTAGGTTGCACGCTCGAAAAGGTTAGGATACCAGCGCTTCCGATGATGCTTGAGAGTATGTTTTGTATTCAAAAATTGACCATCAGGGCCAACTTTCGCAATCACATCCAGTGCGAGGGCTTCATCGTCCATCTCAAATTCCTTAAAAAAGACTTTGAGCCAGCTTACAATCTCATCGCATATGACTAATTGGGCAAAAGAGAAAGTGAGGCCAGACTCCAAGTAACCTAGGTTGTGAATAATATTGCCGCCTGCGAGAGTCTCCGCAGTAAGACCCAGTGTTGCCTCTGCTACTGCCTGTAAATCTAAAGTTTTGGACTCAGAGGCTCCACCCAGTGAGAACATGGGAAGACCGTAAAAGTGGGCCATGGCCTGAGCGATGCCTCGTTCAGGTTCAATATACGTGAGAACAAAAGTACGCATATCGAGATGTCCGGGGGACATACCCGGAATAACAACCGGTGCTCCCTCCCGTTTCAATTGAGAAAGCACTAATCCTAAAAGTGCTCCAGCATTGTCGAGAGCAACAGCACCTGCTGAAGTGATTGGGCTCGTGATTCCTGCTGTTGATGACGGGATGTAAAGAGACGGAAGGTTTTTTGAAGCCAGGTAAAGGAGCTTTTGCAAGGAATCTTCGTTGTGGAGGAACCCTGAAGGTACGTTAATGTAACAAGCTACCATCGGATTTTTCCTCAATGCCTCAGCACCACCCATAACTGCCTCAGCCATTTTTATGGCATCTAAACAGCCCCCAAATTCATAAGTGACAAAGATGATGGGTTTGGTCGTGTGATTGAGCATGGCTTCCATCTGATACCGGTCGGCAATGGCTTCATCTACATCTGAAGGGAGCAGCATAGACATCACATAGTCTATATTCGATAGAGAATCGCATAGAGTAACTCCTTCTATAAGGTCCTTTACGACAGGTTTACGGCGTGTTTCGTTCCGGTGATCAATAATGTTCAAGCAATCTGAACCAGGCCCGTAAAAACATCGACGGCCTTCCACTGGCATAACTGGGTTGCCAAGGCGATCGTATAAGACCAGCCGTTTGGGCACAGTAGTCAGTGCTTTTTCTACCAGGTTCGAAGGAACCCGCACCAAATTGCCGTCAGTTACATTGGCACCTGCTTTTTTGAGCAAATGGATGGCTTCTTCCAGCTGAAGACGCGCTCCCACACGCTCCAGTATTTCCAGGCTGGTCCAATGCAGCTTCCGGCATTGCTTCTCTGAGAGGCGAGGGAAAGAAGGGGGATCAAGGATGTTGTCTTTTTTATCTTTATTTGCCAAATTAGTTCTCCTTTTAGGAAATCTTCCTTATTTCCTTCTTTTTTACAACCTTCCCCAGGATGAGAAGAGCTGCCAGCAGGCCAATTATACATAGGCCGGCTATGAAGATGAAGAAATACCTGTATCCCAATACTCCAGGGTATCTATCCAGGAGCACTCCACCGACCAGCGGTATAAAAATATCTGGAGTAAAGCCAATAACAGACAAAGCTCCCGTAGCTATTCCCGTAGCTGCAAGAGGGACTCCACCTTCTTCTAACAAGGCGAAATAGACTCCTCGGAGCGCATATATAGCTGCCGCAGCGATTGCTGTATTGATGACCAGAATCAAAACCAAACTCGGATTTCCAGGTATGAAAATAAATACCCCAAAACTAAAAATCAAGATGACAAAAGACCAGACAACTGTTTTGGACGAACCTATCTTATCAGCTATGAATCCTGCACCTAAAGCGGAAAATGGCTTTATAAGCATTTTGCCCATGCCAAGTGCTCCCCCAAAAACAACACTCATCAGAAACACATCTGTAGCATAAGGCGTAAAATAGTATGAACCCCAATAAGCACTATAAGCAGCAAGAATAACAATAGATATCAACCACACCACAGGCATCTTTAAAACCTTAATAATTTCTTGTAATCCTATTTTCTCTTTATTCTTTTCTTTTTCAGATTCGTCTTTGCTTGAATCTTCTAAAGAAAACCAGACTATCAATCCGATTATGATATCTAATAAAGAAAAAAGAATAATAACCCGGGAGAGAGCAAAATTTCCGCTTCCCAGCTTTGCAAATACAGCCAGTAAAGCTGCGGAACTGACAACCTCTACAGTGCCCCGACCGCTTTCCAGGATTCCAAATGCTCTTCCCTGTTGTGTGGGCGGAGCCCAGTTTCTGGTTGCCTTAATGAGGGCAGCCCAAAAAGTTAAAGTGACGCTGACACCCCAAAAAGCATGAATGGCGATAGCCAGTCTGTAGGAAGGAAAGGTCGCAAAATATAATCCGGCAATTCCTGTTGACAGCATAGAGAGAGTTATTAGTTTTCGAGCAGATATTTTGTCGGCAAGCCAGCCCCCGGGTAAATAAGAAATCATAGCAGTCACACCAAACACGCTCATCAGAATCCCTAATTGAGTATTGGACAGCTGGAGCGCTTTTTGTAAAGGAATATAGTACACCTCTCTCAGATAGGGCAATAAATAGATAATCGCACCCGACAGGCATAAACATGTCATTATCAGCCATCGACGGAATGTGCTCATTGTACTATCTATCATGGGGCAGCCAAATTAAAAGAAGTAATTTTAACCCAATTCATTATAAAATTTCAAATGTGCGAATCGAATCATCTAAAATGTTGACCGATCACAGACACTTATTTTGTCCAGGCATAACCCAGCTTGATGAAGAATGTGCGGTCCGCCTGAGTGACATCAAGGCCCGTCTCGCCGAAATAATTATCTGAATAGCCGAGGAAGATCATGGTCTGGGGGTTGAGCTTGTAAGAGAACAAAATTTGGGTGAACAAAGTCTGCGTCCTTCTTTGTATGGGATTGATATAAAGCTCCGGTGTTCGTCCCACATTCAGGTACTGGACAATACCTCTGACGAACATTCGCACGTTGAAATTATACACCAGCTTCAACTGGCTGAGACTTGCCCGGAAGATCTCGTCACCTCTTAAAGTGAACCGCTGAAAATTGTGTTGGAAGTTAATGTTGATATTTCTTCCCAAATTAACTTCTGCTGACGGAATCACATTCAAGGCAAAGGCTTTACGGGCGTTACTATAATCGACAGCATCGCCCAGCCATCCGTGCAGATTGAGCATGATGCCTCCTGCCGGCTTTATTTCCGCGTAGAATGACATCTGGTCTTTATCGTAAACTTCCTGTAAAAACCATTCCTTCTCCCTATAGTAGGTTGCCTGAACCACACTTTGAAGGGGTCCAGAATAGCCCGTCTGCAGGCCCATGGTACTGTCAGTGAGGTTTCCGTCATGGCCATAGGTGACATTGCCGAAGGCACTAACTGTGATACGCGTGAACCAATCACCTCTCTTTCCCCAGATAAACCGGGTGAGATCGGCGCTTGCTCTTCTTATATCCACACGGGGGACAAAGCCATAGTCTGCACGAAAAGTGGGATTGCGGTCATTGTAGGAGAGACCATACCTCCAGTTTCGCCCCCGGTGATTGAAAGAGGCCATAAAGGCGTCTCCGCCAAAATCCTCTGAAGGCTGACCAAATGCTGATGAGATTGTGTCAGAGTAATCCGTCTCTGAGTGGAGATACTGGAAGCGCAATTCTTTAGTCCTGGAAAGGCGCAGAAACCCATCCACTCCAGCCACATGGTTGTAATAATCATCGGCCATTCGGCCTGTGTAGAGGAGGCCGATGGTCGAGTTCCTCCCTACATCCCGGCGGTAGCGGAGCACGCCGCTTGTCACATTCTGGTCGATGGAGGTTGATGCTGAGCCCTGGTTAGAAGGAAATATGAGGTTGTTGATTCTGTCATAGGCACCGAAAAACCCTATAGCGTTCTTGCCTAGTTTTCCGGTCAGCTTCAGACCTCCGTCAGGATCGGCTACGGTGCGTGTAAACACGGCTTCAACAGGAGTCAGGAAAAAGTCAGCTCCTTCAAGAAAAAAAGGTCTCTTTTCAGGGTAGTAGAGAGCAAATTTAGTGTTGATATCGAGTTGGGCTACGTCCGCCTCGACCTGGGAGAAATCAGGATTTGCGGTAGCGTTGAGGATCAGGTTGGGTGTTATTCCCCAGCGGAATGTCACTCCAGGGTCGAACTCCTCATCACCTGCGGCCAAGGATCCGTCTGGAAAGTCTTCTCTTTTATCCGTCCGGACGGCTGTCAAGGTTGGATCAATCTCAATATTCAATCCGGTGGTCATTCCCTGAAGACCGGTGATTTTGTTTTGTTGACAGAGAAAACAGCCGATGTCCCGTCTCCGCATGTGCGAGATCATCCGATGCCGGACGTTGCGAGGATAGGAGCGCTCTGCGTCGAAACCCCAGGTCTGAACTTCAGAACTGTTGGGGAACCGCAGCTGACTGAAGGGAATTGCAATTTCCACAGTATATCCCCAATTGTTGATCTTTCCTTTCGATTTCCAGATCGCGTCCCAGGAAAAATTCTCATATCCTTCAGCCTCGCTGAAATTGGCATCAGCCTGAACACCCAATGGGTTGACCCTGAACTGGAAAGCTCTCCTCTCATCGTTGAAAGTGTCAACCATGATGACCACATGGTCGTCCTGGATTAAAGTAGCGGTGGAATCACGGTCCATCAGATGGGCACGGATTTTTCCTGGCTCCGGGTCGTAACAGCGAAATCCAACATAAAAATATTTTTTGTCGAAGGTCACCAGGCAGTCTGTATCAACTGGTGACGGGATGTTGTCTCCGGGCATCCACTCGTAGGGAAGATTGATGACCACAGCGTCAGACCAGGCCTGTTCATCCAGCACGCCATCGACCTTGATGGGTGAGGTTGCAGGCGTGACTGTAAAATTTTGAGCAGATGGTTCTAGCTTATCCTTTTCCTGGTCAGATTTGAAAAGCGGAGAGGCAAAAAAGGCTGAAGTCAGAACCAGGATCATAAAGACGAAGCCTGTTATCCGGAAAAGTCGATACTGTACCATTTTCATTTTCTCCATGTTATAGAATTCACAATCCGGCAATGTGCCTGTCCTTGGACTTTCTGCCAAGTATCCATTTAGGTCTCAAAAAACTTTAAAGTCAGCAATAAATATGCCATATTCTTCCATCTCTTTCCTGGACAGATGATTCCCAAATTCTTAAAAAAAGACTCGATTCAATCGTCCTCGCAACACCTCAAATTCAGGGATTTTCAACCTGGTATGCCCCACTGGTTAATTTTTGAACTGGGCACAGCATCCCTCTTCTTATTATACGATGAAATGCGAAATAAGGTTACATTAGCTAGATCGACAAAACTCTCCAGATTTATTGGAGTAGAAAACCTTCTAATTTTTTGAAGGAAGCATCCCCGAAACCTTTATCCCAGTAATCACGGAAATAATTAGAAATTTTTTAAAGATTCTCTTATAATTGCCTTTGTCTATCATAAGCATCAATTATTAAAGAAAGAACAGGCCATAAATTTTAAGGAGGGAGGAAGAAAAATGAATAGAACAAGAGATTATCAAGGTCGCATATTTTCAGGATTATTGATTATCTTGATTGGAGTTTTGTTTTTGCTTGGCAATTTGGGCAAGTTGGATGCCGGAGAAGTCTTTTCTACCTACTGGCCTCTCATTCTCGTTTTTATCGGCTTATGGCACTTGATTGCGCATGGGTTTCGCAGCAGGGGCGTCGGGGCAATCCTTATTTTGATCGGCGGTTTTTTTATGCTTGTCAATCTGGATATTATTACAGGTAGAATCTGGATATATCTCTGGCCCCTGCTGATCATAGCCGCGGGGCTGTGGATGATTCTCAAGCCAAGATTTAAGCCTCTTAAAGCAAAAGCTCCTGAGATAAAAGAGAAAGATTTAGATGTTTTTATAATTTTTTCGGGAATAAAGCGTCGTTTTAGCACACCTGAATTTCGAGGTGGCAAGGCAACAGCTCTTTTTGGCGGCATCGATTTAGACTTTACTCAGGCAACTTTAGCGGATAATAAAGCTACTATTGAGTTAACCGCAATTTTTGGGGGAATTGAAGTTCTCGTTCCAAGCGATTGGGAGGTCGTAGTTGACAGCAGTGCAATTTTTGGAGCAGTTGAAGATAAGCATAAAGCAGCCCCCCCAGGAGAAGTGAAAACTACCCTCTTCATCAGAGCAACTGCAATGTTTGGAGGAATCGAGATTAAATAACACTCGTTTTGATGCCGTTTTTTTGAGTGCCCAGAACGAGAGATTTCCCCTCAAAATACAATCAGAAAGTTCATGCTAAACCTTTCAGGAAGTTGTTTGAAGAAGTTGGGCTGATGATAAAGACTGAGAAAAACTGAAGGAAAAATTATCTTTAAATATTTTTAATCTATTTTCTCCAACTCTACCGGACCAGAACTGCCATCATCTGATTCCCAGTTGCCACTCATCTTATTCTCTTCTACGGTCAAAGTTGCATATATCATTTGGTACTCGAATCCGTTAAAGATGGTGAAACTGAATGTTAAGGTGTTTTCTTTAAATTCGATATCCTTTAATTCCGCATCCTCAGCAAATCCTAATGAATCGGTAAATGTCCCACTGTATTCTCCATCAATTTTTTCCAGAACCAGGGTTATCTGATCCGGTTCCGGGGCGTCAGGAACTTCGGTTGTCCCTTCCCATGTTCCGCTAAGATCGACCTCTTGACAGAAAGATATTCCATAGGAAAGAATTAAAAAAAAGGCAATCATAGCTAAGAGTGAAGCTGTTCTTTTCATCTTTTTCTCCTCCTGTTTGTTGATATTTATAATTATCACAAAAGATATAAATTTCCAAAGAAAATTCATTTATTAATATAAACGCAATATATATTTTTACAATGTCATTGCGAGCCCTGAAGGGGCGTGGCAATCTCTTAAGATGAATTGACGAGATCGCACAGCCTGTTCCGAGCAAATCGAAGGAATCTTCTTCGCTCCTCTCGATGACACTGAAATAATTGCGTTTGTATAAAATACGTATTTCTTGTAGAAAAAGTTTCATTTTTCCTTAGTGTAGGAGTTTGATTCATCAAACCCACATTGTCTTATTTGAATGAGCTTATTATTTTGAATAGGATTTTGTTGTAGGGGCTTGATTTACGAAACACGCACTTATGCTTATCCGTAAGAGATTGATTTATCTTCTGTAGGGGCTTGATTTATCAAGTCCACCTTTTTTTAGGAAATATAATTTATTAAATCTACATTATTTATATAATCAAAATTGTGGGTATGATGAATCAAACCCCAGTAGTTTTATCGCGTTATTTTAAACTTTCTTATTAATTCAGTAGTCCATTCAGCTGGAGGACACGGATTACAACCAAGACATTGGTGTATTTTAACTTCTTTTCTTTTATTAAATGTCGAGATAATATCATTCAGCATTTCCTTGTATGCTGGAGCTTCAATCTTTGATAATTCCTCTTTCATGTAATACAGCAATGCAAAATAGCAATCACAGTTTAAACATTTTTTATATTCGTCGCTTCTTTTCAGCTCTAAGATTCTTTTATGGATATTTTCCAAAAATTTTTTTAAATCTGTCATTTTTTTAAATATTATCTTTATCCATATTATCCATGATGCAAGAATTGCTTGCAATCATGTTTCACCTTCTTACATTAATAATATAGAAGTTCGAAGAGGTTATCCTTGAATTCAATTTTTCAAAGTGAAATAATAAAATTCCTTCTTGGAGGGGAAACAAATATAAGAAATAAAGGAGGATTTCATGAACGCACTTCGAGCTCAAAAAAAAGATGAGGTTTCAGTTGTTCTTTGTGGAGAAGCAGGCCAGGGGATTCAAACTGTTGAACAGATTCTTGTTCGATACCTGAAGCTTTCTGGATTTCATGTGTTTGCAACCAAGGAATATATGTCCCGAGTTAGGGGCGGGAGCAATTCGACTCAAATACGCATTTCTTCAAAAAGAGCTTCTGCCTACCTGGATAGGATAGATATCTTGATTCCGTTTCACCAAGGTGGGATTAAGCATGTTGAAAAAAGAATTACTCCTGAAACAATAATTCTCGGTGATAGGGAGGTCATCTCTAAGGATTCTCCTTTGGAAGTGAAAGAGTTTATAGATATTCCTTTCTCCAAAATTGCTTCTGATATTGGAGGAAGGATTTATGTGAACACAATCGCCGCAGGAGTTGTCTTAGGAACAATTGGAGTTGAACAGCACTTTCTCACGAATTTTATAAGAGAGTTTTTTTCTAAGAAAAGCGAAGATGTAATTAAGAGGAATATCGACGCCATAAAAAAAGGCTACGAGGTTGGAACTCAGATACTTAATTCAGGGAAAATTGAATTTACCATCCGGAGCAGCCCGAGAATCAAAGATGAAAATCTTTTAAACGGATCAGAGGCTGTGGGTTTGGGTGCATTGGCCGGAGGTTGTAAATTCCTCTCTTCCTATCCCATGTCTCCTTCTACAGGTGTCATGGTCTTTCTTTCTCAGCAGATGGAAGACTTCGATATAGTAGTGGAGCAAGCAGAGGATGAAATCAGCGCTATTAACATGGCCATCGGAGCTTCCTACGGGGGAGCAAGGTCCATGGTTACAACTTCTGGAGGGGGCTTTGCTCTTATGATAGAAGGCGTAAGCCTGGCAGGGATGCTTGAGATTCCTGTTGTTATTCATCTTAGCCAACGGCCCGGTCCAGCAACAGGCTTACCCACAAGGACAGAACAGGCTGATTTAGAGCTTGCCCTTTACTCGGGCCACGGAGAATTCCCGCGTATCATATTGGCGCCTGGAAACCTCAAGGATGCTTTCTTTCTCACTCAAAAGGCATTCAACCTGGCCGATAAGTACCAAATTCCGGTATTTGTTTTAACCGATCAATATCTAATAGATTCCCTCATGAATCTTCCTCTTCTCGATATTTCTGATACGAGAGATGAAAATCATGTAGTAAAAACACATAAAGGATATAAAAGGTATGAGCTGACTGAAGATGGAATATCTCCCCGGGGTATTCCTGGATTTGGCGAGGGCCTAGTGGGAGTGGATAGTGACGAACATGATGAAGAAGCACACATCACCGAGGATCTAATTCTAAGAGAGAAAATGGTGGATAAAAGGCTTAAAAAGCTGGATTCGATAAAAAAAGAGATAGTTCCTCCTGAGCTCGTCGGTTCAAGCAATTACAGAGTTTTAATCACGGGTTGGGGTTCTACCTATAATGTTGTCAGGGAAGCGCTGCAAGAATTGGGAAGAGAAGATATCTCATTTCTGCACTTCAAGCAGGTTTATCCTCTTTATGAAGGAACAAGGGACTATCTTCAGAAAGCACAGAAAAATATAATCATTGAAAACAATGCTACCTCGCAGTTCGGTAAATTGATTAAACTCTATACGGGAATGGATATCGAGGCAAAAATTCTTAAATATAACGGTTTAGCTTTTTCCGTAGAAGAAGTTGCAGCAGAAATTAAGAAAATATTAGGTAAGGAGAAAGTATAATGGAAAGCCAAGTTTTTGAAATGGGCGATATTGATATTGCCTGGTGTCCTGGATGTGGAAATTTCAGTATTCTCAAGGTATTAAAGCAAGCGCTCTCCGAGCTTGGTATAAAACCAGAAAAACTTGTGCTTGTTTCAGGAATAGGGCAGGCTGCGAAGATTCCTCATTATTTCAGGACCAATTTCTTCAACGGCCTCCATGGGAGGGCAATACCTCCTGCAACAGCTATAAAAGTGGTGAATCCTGATCTCGCAGTAATTGCTGAGAGCGGTGACGGAGATATGTATGGGGAAGGAGGAAATCATCTTATCAATGCGATCCGGAGGAATCCAGATATAACAAACATCGTGCACAACAACATGGTTTATGGTTTAACAAAGGGACAGGCATCGCCTACGAGTCAAATCGGGTTTAAAACCCCGGTTCAGGTGAAAGGCGTATTCCTGGAGCCTTTTAATCCGCTTGCTCTTGCTATATCTTTAGATGCTTCCTTTGTAGCCAGGGCTTTTTCAGGCGACATCGAGCAGACAAAGGAAATACTCGAACAGGCTATTTCTCATAAAGGTTTTGCCCTTGTGGATATATTTCAGCCCTGTGTCACTTTCAACAAAGTGAACACTCACAAATGGTTTAAAGAGAATACCTATTATCTGGATAAATCTTACGATCCACTTAACCGGGTAGCTGCATTCCAAAAGGCCGTAGAGAGAGAAAAACTTCCGCTTGGAATTTTTTACAGGAATGACAAAAAATCGACTTTTGAAGAGAATGTGGGTGTTTATCGCCAGAATAAAGAGCCATTAGCGCTAAGAAAACTAGAGAGAAAGAATAAATTATCGGATTTAATAAAATCGAAAAGATAAGAAGGAAGGTTAAATACTATGAATGAAAAAAAAGTCATAAAAGTCGGAGCTAAAGCTCCTGATTTTTCTCTAAAGGACCAGCATAACAAGGAATTGCGTTTATCCGATTTTAAAGGTAAAAAGGTTCTCCTTTCTTTTCATCCCCTTGCCTGGACAAAGGTTTGTGCAAGGCAAATGCAGTCACTCGAAAAGAACAGAGCGGTTTTTGATAGATTAAACACAGTTGCTCTGGGACTGAGTGTAGATACGGTGCCTTCAAAACATGCCTGGGCAAAAGAGCTGGGCATAAAGGAGACAAGGCTTCTTTCGGATTTTTGGCCCCATGGAGAGGTCGCCATGCTTTACGGAATATTCAGGGTTGAGAATGGCATTTCAGAAAGAGCGAATATCATCGTTGATGAAGGACAGAAGGTCATATTCGTCAAGGTATACGATATTCCTCAACTTCCTGATATAGATGAAATAATTAATTTTTTAAAGAAATAAAAGAAGTTCATTAAAATAAAATTCACATTAAAAAGGTATTTTGAAATTCATGGATTTAACAGGGGATGGAATTGGATATCATCCGCGCTATAAACCAATGAAGAGCTTATCGCTCTTTAGAACCTGTAAAGATAACCAAAGATCTGATAAGTAAAATTTGATAAAAAACAGGGATTTGCCCACCACATGCTTTTAGATATCCTCTTATTGACTCCTATTTTTCATCGAATAAACCGAACTGGCCTTCTTTTATTTTTTTTTCCAATTCTTTAAGAACAGGATATTGCTCGACAAGAAGAGGGGGAATGTCCAGTTTTTCACCTGTAATCATGTTTTTGATCTGAAGAGCATTAGCTAATGCTTGTCCTCTATAATGGTTATTGGTGATGACAAAGACTTTGCTGCTTTGATTACCCAAATCTTTTATTCTTTCTATCCAATCTTGGAGTTCTTCTTTCGTGTACAGATAATTGTATCGTTCGTCCCGACCTGCATCTTGCTTAAACCAGTTCTTGTAATTTCGTCCATGCAGCCTGACATAGGAGAATTCGGAATTGGTGCTGACAGCGCCGGGTTTTATTGAATTTCGAAATATAGGCTGGTCGATATTACAGAAGCTTACATTGTATTCAGAGAGAAGCTTATAGAAGCTATTACTATTCCAGGAGGAGTGCCTCACCTCTAGCGTCAGAGGATAGTCAGAGAAAAATTTGAATAGATTAATCAAATATTCATTGTTTGAGATCGTGCTTGCAAAAGACCACGGAAATTGAATCAGGATGGAAGCCAACCTCTCGTTTGCCCTTAGAGGTTCGATTCCGAGCTTAAAATTATCCACATCTTTTTGGGTGAACCCCTTTCTCTTATGAGTGAAAATCTGGTGGAGTTTGACGGCAAACAGAAAATCAGGATAGTGTTCAACTTTTTTTATCCAGGAAAGAGAAATATGAAGCGCAGGCGGTCTATAAAATGTGCTGTTTATTTCAATAATATTTATATAATGGGCTAAGAATATAAGGGCGTGAAAACCTCGAACTTTCTTTTGTGGATAGACAATCCCTTCCCAGTCATTGTAGCTCCAACCAGCCGTGCCTATAAAATAATCTGCCATGGGGTCAGGCCTCCAAAACTTCGATTATTCTCTTCTCCTTCTCTTCATTCCAAATTCTTATCTATGTTTTATTATCACAAAAAAAAAGGGGACAGGCTACTTTTTTCTTTAAGAAATGGGGCAGTCTCCACTCGTAGACAGAGCATCGGAAAAAGTAGCCTGTCCCCAAAAACTGACTCCAAAAAAGAAGTTTTAAAGGCTTGTTCCCAAGCGAAGCGAAAAAAAGATTGCTCCTAAGATTATTTTTGATTATTATGTTTAGGGAAAAAAAGAACAGACAAATGAGGAAAACCTTAATTCTTTGTTTATTATCTCTGCTCATTTTTCTTTGCTGTGAGAAAAAACAAGAAAGTCTTTATACGATTGGTATTTTTCAGTTCAACGATGCCCCAACACTCAATGAAGTTCGAGAAGGATTTATTCGTGCTTTAGAAGACAAAGGCTTAAGGGATAATGAGAATGTTCGACTGAAAATAAGGAACGGCTATGGGAATCTTGCAGAAGTCCAGAGAATTGCCCAGGACTTTGTCGATGAGAACGTTAATATGATCGTCGCTCTTTCAACTCCGTGTCTCCAGGCTGCTCTGATTGCAACTCATGAAATTCCAATCATATTTTCTTCTGTTGCCAATCCCTTCCTGGCTGGCGCTGGCAAGTCTGCCCATGACCACCGGAGCAATGTTTCAGGAGTTTCCTCAAGAGGACCTATTGAAAAGAGTTTAGGTTTTATCAGGGAAATTTTGCCCAAAGCTAAAAGACTCGGAACTTTGTGGACACCAGCAGAGATCAATTCAGAATTTTATTTGGAGTTAGCAAAGAGAGGAGCAAGAGATCTGGGTTTTGAAATAGTGGACGTTCCTATCGCCAATAAAAACCAGGTCCTTCATTCCGCCCAACTCCTAATAAATAAAAAAATAGATGCTATTTATCAAATTTCAGATAACACAATAAACGCCTCTTTCGAAACCATAGGCAATGTGGCAGAGGAGAACTCAATTCCTCTTTTTGGCGGTTTTCTGCTCTCCACTCATCGTGGAGCTTGCGCAGCCCTGGGGTGGGATTTTTTCGAGATGGGTTATAAAGCGGGAGAAATCGCCTTTAGGGTTAAAGGCGGTGAGAGCCCTGCTAAGATTCCCATTCAATCCATGAGCAAAGTGAGGATGAATCTTAATCTTGACGCTGCAGCCAAGCAGGGGATTAAGTTTTCCGATGAGGTCTTAAGAAAAGCGGATGAAGTTGTCGGTGCTAAGGAAAAGTCGCAAAGTAATTCTGATTTTTGATGAAAAAACTTTTTAAGATTGCTATAATCTCTTCCCTTTTTTTTCTATTAGGTTGTCTCGTCTTCTTTTTTATTCATTTTTATCGTTCTATCCCTAAGATAAAGGGGACTGTCTCTTTAACAGGCTTAGAAGCAGATGTCAAAATAATCAAAGATAGTTGGGGAGTTCCTCATATTTTTGCTCAAAACGAAAAAGACATCTTTTTTGCCTGTGGTTACGTCCATGCCCAGGAGAGAATGTGGCAAATGGACCTTACCCGGAGAGCAGGTTTGGGGAAACTTTCTGAAATATTCGGTAGAAAAGCCCTGGAGAGAGACAGGTTTATAAGAACCTTGGATCTTAAAGAAGCAGCGCGGAAAGATTTTGAGAAGCTCTCATCCAAGATGAAAAATCTGCTCCTCTCTTACAGCAAGGGAGTCAATTCCTGGATGAATTCCCGCAGATTAAACTGGCCCCCTGAATTCTTGCTTTTAGGCTACCGACCTCAACCGTGGAGTCCTCTGGATTCTCTGGTCGTCAAGGAAGTAATGGCCTTGCTACTCAGTGTAGATTATGAAAGCGAAATTTTAAGAGCAAAATTGGTAAAAGAGCTTGGTGCCCAAAAAGCCCTCCAGATATTGGAAGAAGGAATCGCCGCTCCTTACCTCGAAATAGAGGATGTGCCTTTGTCTGAGTGGCCTACCCCGCGTCCTTTCCAGGGAAGTAACAACTGGGTTTTGGCTGGGAGCCGCACTGAATCCGGAAAGCCTCTTTTGGCTAATGATCCCCACCTTGAAATCGGCCTTCCTCCCATTTGGCACGAAATTCATGTTGTCTGTCCCAGTCTAAATGCTGTAGGCGTCTCTCTGCCTGGAGTTCCGTTGGTCATCATCGGCCATAATGAATCTATTGCTTGGGGGATAACTAACTCTGGAGTGGATGTTCAGGATCTTTATGTTGAAAAACTTAACTCTTCCAAAGATATGTACTGGGATTACGATGGATGGAAGCCTCTTTTTATAAAAGAAGAAAAAATCGAGATAAGAGGAGAGAAAGAGCCCGATAGAATAGAAGTAAGGTGGACAGAACGGGGGCCTGTTGTTTCTCCTGTTCTCAGCGAAAACGAGAAGCATCTTTCTTTAAGCTGGACGATCTATGATGGTGGGAGAACTATGGAATCATTCTATCTTCTCAACAAAGCTCAAAATTGGCAGGAATTTGTTGATGCTTTGAAGTTGTTTGACGCTCCTTCTCAGAATTTTGTTTACGCGGATAAGAAAGGGAATATCGGCTACTATCTAAGCGGGAAAATTCCTATAAGGGCAGAAAAGGCTGCTTTATTTCCTTATCCTGGCTGGGAAGAGGAAGGCAGATGGCAAGGTTTTCTAAAAGAGGAAGAAAAACCTAATCTCTATAATCCCGAGAGCGGATTAATCGTCACTGCTAACAATAAAATCATTCCTGATAATTTTCCCCATTACATGGGTTTTGTGTGGGAAGCACCTTTCAGGGAAGAGAGAATAAAAGAATTGCTCCTTCAGCTGGAAAAACATAGCGTGGAGACAATGAAGGTTATCCAGAATGATGTATTTTCCAAAAAGGGAGAGCTTTTTCTCCCTTATATAGAAGAAATAAAGATAGCAAATGGAGAGTCAAAGGAGGCTCTTGATATCCTGAAGAACTGGGATTTACGGTTGTCCTCAGGAAAAGAGGCTGCTCTCTACAAGATTTTCATGGATTTTTTCCACGAGGAGGTCTTCAAAGACGACCTCGGCGAAGATTACGAAAGATTTAATTCGCTTTTCAAGCGTAAGCAAGCTGGACTTCTCAGAATCCTTTCCGATCCTCTCTCGCTTTGGTTCGATAAAAAGGAGACTCAAACTGTAGAGACAAGAGAGGAAATAATAGAGATTAGCTTGGAGAAGGCTTATAAGTGGCTCGAAAAGCAATACGGTTCCCCAGATAAATGGGATTGGATGAAGATAAATTCCTTTCGTTTCCAGCATTCATTGGGTGAGATCCCTCTTTTGAAATTCCTTAACCGAGGTCCTTATCCTCTTGGCGGTGATCGTTTCACAGTTAAACTTTCTTCATCATCGTTGCTTAAAAAAAAATTGGGAGTTTCTTATCGTCAAATAATTGATTTATCTGATTTTCGAAATTCTGTTTGTGTCCTTAGCTCTGGCGAAAGCGGCCATTTTCTCGACCGGTTTTACGATGATCAGATCTCCCTCTGGCTGGAAGGCCAGTACCATCCGATGCTCTTCTACCTTGATGACATCCAAGAAAAAGGAGTAGGAATTTTAACACTAAAGCCTTTTAAATAAAAAAGGGGGCAGTAAAAAAGGCGATAGGCTCAATAGTGTCCGGTTAAGCACAAAATACAAAACGTTGTGTTGATATTATTGAAGTTACAGCTCATGAAATAAAAATTTCATTTCAAATCGATTACAGCGAATTATGGCGCTAACACATTGATATTAATGATGATAGACGGATTTCAAAATTCAACAACCGGACAGCAGTGGGATAGGCTCCTTTTTTGATGAAAGAGTAACCTTTTCCCTTTTTAATTCTTCATATTGTAGGGGCTTGATTTATCAAGCCCACCTTTTTTCTATATGGATTTAATTTATTAAGCTCACACTTTTTTGCTTATTTAAAAAGAGATGATGTTTTGTCCCTGACCGATTTTAACCGCGTTCTTGATTGCTTTGTGCGTGAGCTCGGTTGCTAGAAGACATGCTTTCTCCAGGGAATTTCCTTTTGCCATGTAACCCAGAAGACTTGAGGATAGAAAACACCCTGTTCCATGGACCTTTTTTTTGATTTTTTCTTTTTTAAAAAAATGAAATTCATTCCCATCATAAAGCAAATTGACAATCTGTTCTGGAAAATGTCCTCCCTTTATGAAACAGGGAATGCTGCTGAGATTGAAAATGCTTTTGGCTGCTTTTTTCATGTCTTCTGTGTTTTTGATTTTTATTCCGGATATCATGTTCGCCTCTTCCAAGTTTGGAGTGAGGAGAGACGCTTTTCCTTTTATCTCAGAGATGTAGCCGGGGATTGAATCCTTTTCTAAAAGCCAGGCACCTGAGCTGGATTTAAAGACTGGGTCTACAACTTTTTTGATGTTCGGATTATCTGTTAAGATGCGTTTTATAATTTCTATGTTTTTTCCGCAACCGACCATCCCGAATTTAATGCCTGAGAAAGAAACGTCTTCGCCAAGTGTTTTGTACTGATCCCAGAGGAGATGAGGGGGGAGACAATGAACTTTCCTAACGCCTTTGGTATTCTGAGATGTTATGGAGGTTAGAGCGGCCATTCCCTGGAAGCCTAAGAGTTGGAAAACTTTTAGATCGAGCGAGACACCTGCTCCTGATGTTGGGTCGTGTCCTGCTACGGAGAGAAGAATTTTTTTGGGAGTCAAATGTTTATTCTTGAAAAAATTATTATTATTGAGAATCCCGAATTATTTACTATTTGCCGAGGGATATGCTAACATATTTTAAGTTTCAAATGAAGGCAAGGGCGCATATTTTCGTTACAGGGAGAGTTCAAGGAGTCTTTTTCCGCGATCATACTCAAAAATGGGCCTCTTCACTTAATCTAACAGGTTGGGTAAG